>JAYTBL010001064.1:0-13945 GCA_043736975.1 Polyangiaceae bacterium | reverse complement strand
CGGCGCGCATCGCGGTCACGAACCACTTCGAGGGTCCGCTCGCGACCGACCCGCGCGACGTGCGCGTGCGCGAGACCACCACCACCCTGCCCCGCCGCGCCCGCGCGGACGAGCTGGTGGCTGCGGTGGGCGCGCGCGCGGGGACGGTGACGGGGGCCGTGGCGATGCTCCGCGACCACGCGTGCGCGGGCGGCGATAGCTGTCTGCTCGGCGATCGCCGCACCATCGACGCGTTCATCGCCACCCACGGCGTCGTATTCGATCTGACGTCCCGTGCCGCATGGGTCTCCGAGGGCCCGCATCTTTCGGGGGCCTTCGTGAAGATCGACCTCGCGGCCATCGTCTCTACCACGGAGGGCGCGGTGCCCTCGGCCGAGCTGGAGCGGGTCCCTGCCGATGACGTCCTGTCCGACGCGCGCTACAACGAGGGGCGGGAGCGAGCTGGCGGCCCACTGATGGGTCCTGGTGCGCGCCCCCCGAAACACGGAGGCCCCCGATGAACCGCAAGCGACGGATCGCAGCGCTCGCGCTCGGCCTCACGCTCCCGCTCGGGCTGCTGCTGGCGCCAGCGAGCAAGCCCGCGCACGCCGACATGCTCGACGGCGGCACGCCCTCGGCCGACGCCGGCGAGCGGCTCGAGGGCGCCCGGCTCGACGCGCTGCTCGCCGAGATCGCGAAGGCCCGGAAGGGCGTGCGGACGATGAAGGCGTCGTTCGTCCAGGAGCGAAAGCTGACCCTGCTCGCGACCACTGTGAAGTCGACGGGAGAGCTCGCCTACGTCGATCCCGATCGGCTGCGCTGGGAGCTCTACGCGCCGGACGACGTCGTTTACTACATCGGTCCCGAGGGCCTGTCGTACAAGACGCGCTCCTCGAAGGCGACGGTCCCGCAGGCCGGCGCGAACGTGTCGAAGGCGCTGGGCGACCTGCGCGCGCTCCTCGGCGGCGATCTCGCGCTGCTCAGGGATCGCTACGTGCTGTCTGGCACGCGCGGCGCCTCGGACGTCGAGATCGCGGGCACCGCAAAGGACAAGGCCGCGAACATTCGCGGCTTCGTGCTCGCGCTCGACCGGAGTCTCGTGACCCCGCTCCGGGCGCGCCTCCTCGAGGGCCGCACCGACACCATCGAGATCACGTTCTCGAACGCCCAGCTCAACGTCCCGATAGACCCCGCGACCATGCGCCCGTAGCCAGGTCGGGCTTCGCTCTCTAGCGCTCGCGGCGGAGCGGGGGGGGCTCGGGGTACGCTGCGACCATCGCCTTGGTCGGGCGGTCGACGGACTCGACGAGGCTGGTCACGAGATCCCGACCGTCGGCGGCAAAGTAGAGGGCCTCGCCCGGCTTCGGCTCGCCCGGGTTGGGGACGATGGCACCATTGCCGAAGAACTTCAGGCCGCCGTGCAGGCGACGACGCACCGCGAGGTGGCCCTGGAGGAAATCGCCGCTTCGCCGGTCCCGGACCGCGACGCAGAAGCCATCCCGGAAGTGATACTCGGTGTTCCGCGTGACGTAGACGCGATGCCGGCGGCGCTCCGGAACGTTCGTGGTGCTGTCGCCCTGGATGCATGCGGCCTGTCCCATGCGGAGAGCATGTGAGATGCCGGTCCCAACGGGCAAGTTCCTGGTCCGGCTGAGGGCGCTTCGCGCCGAAGACGCGCCTGGTTTTTTCTGGAACGTCCTCCTAGGCTGCTTTCGTGCTTGCTGTTCCTCCTCGCTCCGAGGTCCGGTCGCGACCCCTCGAGACGGCGCGGCTCCTCCTCCACCCGCTCGACGCGACCGATTCTCGTGATCTCTGGAACGCGGTCGAGAGCTCGCGCGCCTCTCTCGAGCCGTGGCTTCCGTGGGTGCCGTTCAACAGCGACCTCGAGTCGAGCGCCCGCTACTCGGAGGCGAGCGCCGCCGACTGGGACGCCGCGCGGGCCTGCCGCTTTTCGATCCGCGATCGCGCCAGCCGCCGCTTCGTCGGAGTGATCGGGCTCGAGGCCTTCGCGCACCTTCACGAGAGCGTCGAGCTCGGATACTGGTTGCGGCTCGATGCGGCCGGTCGCGGCCTGATGACCGAGGCCGGTCGCGCCGTACTGGATTGGGCGTTCGGCTCCGTCAACGCGCATCGTGTCCGTGTGGCGGCGGCGACCGACAACCATCCGTCGCTCGCCGTCATCGGGCGTCTTGGCTTCCGCTTCGAGGGCATCGCGCGCCAGGCCGAGCGTTGCAACGGCCGCTGGCTCGACCATGCGGTGTTCGCGCTGCTGGTCACCGATCCGCGCACCTCGTCCGCCTGAGCCATCCCGAGCACTTAAGGGACGCTGAAGGCGGCCGTTTCTTGCTGCGTGCGGAAAAGCTCACTTGTCTTCCTGACGCCGTTCGCGGCCGCGCTCTGGACCGATATTGCCTTCGCCGACGAGGCGCGCGTCCACGTCACCGCCGGCGCCGCGCAGGCGGTAGGCGGCACGCAGGAGCGTGAGTTCGGCTCGGGCGGCGGCGGCGCCGCGACCGTCGAGCTCGCCGTCGGCAACGTGGCCGGCATCCAGGCCTCGGGCGGCGCGCTCGTGCTCGCCGCGGGCGGCTCGCCCAAGGACCCGAGCGTCGCGAAGCAGAGCACCGGCGCGGCCTTCATCGGCACCATCGGCGTCCGCTTCCGCCCCTTCGGCGGGCGAAGCGTGGGCGGCCTCTGGATCGACGCAAACGGCGGCTTCGCCCAGACCGGCCCCTCGCCGCACATCGCGGTCGATACCCACCTCGGCTGGGACTTCCGCGTCTCGCACGCGAGCCGCTGGGACATCGGGCCGTTCGTCGGCTTCACGCAGATCATGCAACCCGACGCGACCTTCCGTCCCGACGACGCGCACATCGTGTGGGCCGGCATCCAGGTGAGCCTCGGCGCCAGCGAGAGACGCCGCGCCGAGACGCCGCCCAAGCAGGAGAATCCGGAGCCGCTCGTCCGCGACTTCGACGGCGTCGCGCAGGTCGAGGACAGGTGTCCCCCCGCAGCGGAAGACGGCGCGATCCCCGAGGGCTGCCCCGGCGCCAACGCGGAGCTCATCGGCGACAAGATCGTCCTCGACGACGTCATCCACTTCGAGTTCGATAGGCCCCGTATTCGCTCGCGCAGCTTTCCGCTGGTGCGCAAGGTCGCGGCGGTGATCAAGGAGCACCCCTCGATCCTCGAGGTGAGCATCGAGGGCCACGCCGACGCGCGCGGCACCGAGGCCTACAACCAGCGGCTCTCGGAGGAGCGCGCTGCGAGCACCCGCGCGCTGCTCGTCTCCTTCGGCGTCGAGGAGGGGCGCCTCCGCGCCGTCGGCTTCGGCAAGTCCCATCTCAGGGTGGCGACGCCGCTCGCCGAGGCCCGCAATCGCCGCGTCGAGTTCACCGTGACGCGCACCGCCAACGACACTGCGCGCGCTCCTTCGACGGGTCCTTCATCTTCGCCCCAGGTCGCTTCGGGCAAACGGAGCCAGCCATGAGATCCTCCACTTTACGCGCCATCGCGTTCGTCTCGCTCTCGCTTGCGGTCGGGTGTGGCCTCGAGAACGCCGTGGTCGGCGGGCGCTGTCGCGACGGCATGGTTCTCCAGGGCGACGTCTGCGTCACCCCGGTCGACGTCAGGCTCATCACGCCGAGCGCGCCGCCCACCACCAGCTCGACGACCGTAGCCCCGCCCGAGCCCACCGCCTCTTCGACCACGGTGGTCCCGCCGATCGCCGCGCCGTTCCCCACCGTCTTCGTTCCCGAGCCGCCGGTGCCGCTCATCCCTCCCACCGAGCTCCCGTGTACGGCCCCCCTCGCCGCCTGCCGCGGCGTGTGCATCGCGGTCGACAGCGACGCCGCCAACTGCGGCGCATGCGGCAAGATCTGCCCGTCGAACATCTGCATCAACGGCGAGTGCCAAGGCGCGACCCCCGGCGACGTCGTCCTCATCGGCCACGACTTCACCGACGCGTTCGTCGGCTCGGCGCAGGCGAAGGTGCTCGTGAACACGCTCTCCATCCCCACCACCGATCCGATCCGCATCCTCTCCTTCGAGGACGGCGCGGATCCGGCGGCGGTCGCGCAGATGCGTAACCTCGCGACGCTGTCGATCAAGGATCGCCAGGTGAAGTTCACCCGCGCCGCCGCGGCGAGCTCGCTCGCCTCGACCACGCTCGGACGCAACTACGACGTCGTCATCATCAACGACGCCAGCGCCGTGAACCCCGTCACCACCGGCGCGAGCTGGGCGTCACCGCTCAACACGTTCGCGGCGAAGGGCGGCGTCGTCCTCGCCATCGATCTCGGCACCTCTGCCATGCCCCAGCTGCTCTCCAGCGCGGGCCTGCTCGTGGTGACCGGTCACACGAAGCTGCCCGTCGACACGCATCTCATGGTCACGGCCGCGGCGGACGTCGTCGGCGCGCAGGTGCTCTCGCCGTACGCGGCCTTCGGACCTCCCGTCTCGTTTCAGGGCGTCGCGCCGCCGAGCACGGACTTCAACTGGGTGGTGCGCGTGACGAACCCGGACGACTCGGCGGGCGACCCGGTCGTGGTTCACCGTATCGTTCGGTAGCGTTCGATCACGGCGCGGAGGCGCGGCAGGCCCTCGATGGTCTGCGCGCCGTACCAGCAGAGATCCTTGCCGCCGGTGCGGACCACCGCGGAGCGCTTCGCGGCAGGGATGTCGAGCGCGCGGAAGACGTCCGCGTCGGCCTCGCTGAAGGGGTGCGGCTCGTCGGGCAGGAGCACCAGCTCGGGTGCGTGCTTCACCAGCTCGTCGATCGTGACGCGCGGATACCTCGTGTCGCGCCCGGCGGTGCGGTCCCCGCTCAGCGGCGTGGCCTGTCCGAGATCGGCGGCGAGCGGGTAGCGGCGCTCGCGCTCGGCGAACACGTTCGCGGCGCCAGCGAGGTCGAGCATGTTGCTGATGAAGGTGTCGCCGTTGATGGTCATCAGCGGATCCATCCAGATGGGGCAGAAGGTGAGCACCGGCGTGAGCTGGGCGCGCGCCTCCTCCGCCTCGCGCACCACGTCGTAGCCCTGCTTCAACAGCGCGCGCACCGCGGGATCGCCGTGGACGTGAAAGATGCGCGCGAGCCGCGCGAAGTGCGCGATGCCGTCGGCGGCGCGCTTCGGGAACGCGACCAGCACCTTCACGCCGCGCAGCGCGATCTGCTCGAGGTCCTTCTTGGTGTTCTCCTCCTGGTTCGCGATCACCAGGTCGGGCGCCAGCTCGAGGATGGCCTCGACGCTCGGGTTCTTCGTGCCACCGACGCTCGGCACCTTCGCCACCACGTCCGCGGGCAGCTCGCAGTAGTCGGTGCGCCCCACCAGCGCTCCGCCGCAGCCGAGCACCGCCACGCTGAACGTATCGCTGGGTACGAGAGAGACCACGCGCTTGGGCGCGGCGCCGAAGAACAGCTCGCGCTTCATGTCGTCGAGGAGGCGAATCATTCTTCGTCGACCGCGTTGGGCATGGCAGGTGGTCCGCCGTCGGCGTGGACGCCGATGCGCGCCGCGCAGTCGGCCCACACCTCGTCGCTACAGCGGCGCGGGGTGCGCGCGACGCAGGCGATGACGTTGTTCATCTCGCGCTCGATGAGGCGGTCGAGGATGAACTCGCAGCCGCGGTTGCACTCGGCCTCGGAGCACGACCGGCTCGCGCGCTTCTCGCAGGACGCGTGGCACGCGTCGATAGGCTTGTTCGCCGGCTCGAGCGCACGGCACGCCAGCAGGGCGAGCCCCACCCCGCCCAGCAGGACGAGGCGCGCCGCCCAGCGGGCGAGAGGCGAGGAGGCGCGCGCGGGCACGTTGCTCTTCTACCGCTCGAGCGTCACGAACTCCACCCCTTCCGTCTCGGCGGGGCGGCGCTCGATCTCGCGCCACGCGCTGCGATCGAACGGCGGGAAGAACGTGTCGGCCTCGACGCTGCGGTGGACCTCGGTGAGATGGATGCGCGTCGCCAGCGGCAGCGCGAGGGCGTAGAGCACCGAGCCGCCGATGACGAAGGGCTCGGAGTCGGTGGTGCGGGAGGCGGCGATCGCCGCCTCGAGCGTGGTGAACACCTCCGCCCCTTCCAGCACGAGGCCCGCGTTGCGCGTGACGACGAGGTTCCTCCGGCCGGGGAGGGGCTTACCGACCTCGTCCCAGGTCTTGCGGCCCATGATGATGGCGTGGCCCATGGTCACGCTCTTGAAGTGCTTGAGGTCCTCGGGGATGCGCCAGGGCACCTTCCCGTCCTTCCCGATGGCGCCGTTGTCGCCGATCGCGACCACCATCGAGAGCGGCGCGTTCATACCGAGACCTCGGCGGGGATGGGGGGATCGGGCTCGTAGCCCTCGATCGCGAAGTCCTCGAAGCGCATCGTGAAGAGATCCTTCGCCTCGGGATTGATGACCAGCCGCGGGAGCTTCTTCGGCGTGCGCGTGAGCTGGAGCTTCGCCTGCTCGAGGTGGTTCCGGTAGAGATGCGCGTCACCGAACGTGTGGACGAAGTCGCCAGGCTTCAGGTCGGTGACGTGCGCGATCATCATCGTGAGCATCGCGTAGCTCGCGATGTTGAACGGGACGCCGAGGAACACGTCGGCGCTGCGCTGGTACAGCTGACACGAGAGCTCGCCGTCCTGCACGTAGAGCTGGAAGAGCGTGTGGCAGGGCGGCAGCGCGACCTGATCGGCCTCCCGCGGATTCCAGCCGGTCACGATGAGGCGACGGCTGTTGGGGTTCTCCTTGATGTCGTGCAGCAGACGCTTCAGCTGGTCGACGCCGTCGTGCTCGTACGTGCCGTCGGGCCGGCGCGTGGCGCCGAAGTTCCGCCACTGGTGGCCGTATACGGGACCGAGATCGCCTTCGCCGCGGCCGAAGCGCGCCGTCTGCTCGGCGGTCGCCCACTCGTTCCAGATGCGCACGCCCGCGTCCTGGAGCGGCTTCACGTGCGTCTCGCCGCGCACGAACCAGAGGAGCTCGTGGAGGATCGATTTGACGTGCAGCTTCTTGGTCGTGACCAGCGGAAAGCCCTCGCGCAGGTCGAAGCGCATCTGGTAACCGAAGATGCCCCGGGTGCCGGTCCCGGTCCGATCCGCGCGATCCTTGCCGTGTTCGAGGATGGTGCGTAGCAGCTGGAGGTACGCCTGCATGGTCGTCGACTAGCATGGGCGAATGACGACCGCCCGTCATCTCCTATCCGGCGTAGACGCCGGTCACGTACTCGGTGAGCGTCCGGATCTCGAACTGTTGATTGCGGCTCGCCCAGCGGACGAGATCGCCGATCGACACGATCCCGACCACGCTGCGGCCTTCCATCACCGGAAGGTGACGCACGCGCCGCTCGGTCATGAGCGACATCGCCTCCTCGGGCGATCGGTCAGGGTCGATGCACAGCACCTCGCGCGTCATGACCTCTTCGACCTTCGTGTCGACGGGGTCGCGCCGCTCGAGGAGGAGGCGAGTGAGGATGTCCCGTTCGGAGAGGATGCCCATGGGCTTGCCGAACCTCACCACCAGCAGCGCGCCGACGCGGAGCTGGCACATCTTCCCGACCGCTTCGAGAACGGATGAGTCGGGGTCGAGGGTGTGAACCGTCGCGTCCTTTTCTTCGAGAATGGTGCGAAGCGTCGCCATGGTGCCTCCTGCCGCGCGAGGTGCCGAGCTCAACCAACGAGTCTCAGGGGAATGCCTGGTAGAGATGCGCTCGGTTCCCGCGCTCGACAGAGCGATGCATAGACCGCGCCGCGGCCAGGTCAGCGCAGCGCCATCAGCGAGACCACCTGCCAGCTGCCCTTCTCCACCGCGATCTCCTGCGTCCGTGCCCAGCCGCGCGCATCGATGACCACGCGGTGGCGCCCCGCGGGCAGGCGCACGCGCGCCACCGCGATCCGCGCCGGGAGGGTCTCCCAGCTGCGCGTGTCCGGCGTGTCGAGCGCGGTGAGCGTGGCCTGCGCGCCGAGGGACGCCACCAGGCCGATCACGCTGTCCTTGCCTGCCGCCGCCTGGATCCCCTGGCCGACCGCGAAGCGCGCGATGAGCCGCGTGATCGCGCTCACGATGATCTTGCCCTCGATCTTCTTCCACTCCTCGCGGACCTGGGTGTCGACGTCGACCGCCTCCTCGAGCTGGACGTACTCGTTGTCGAGCCGGCACGAGGGGATGTCCCACTTGCCGCGGCCCGGCGCGAGCGAGGGGAAGTTCACCCACGTCACCAGGCCCTGCGCGGCGATCTTGTTCGCCGCGACCCGATCGCTCGGGCTGATCGCGCCCGAGAAGTAGGTGAGCGCGAGCCCGATCGGGATGCGGTTCGAGATCTTGTGCGCGACGCGGCCATAGCCCACGACGAAGAGCACCTCGCCGGTGTCGTCGCCTTCGGGCTTCGCCTCGCCCTTCGACACCGCGGCGATGCGCGGGCTGCGGTAGCTGCCTTGCGGCGCGAGGCGGCGCACCGACTCGCCGATGGTCTGGAAGCCGGTGAACGCGAGCGCCTCGTCGTAGTAGCGGAGCGCCTCGTCCACCTCGCCGCTCTTCTCGTAGGTGAAGCCCGCGAGCAGGCTACCTAGCCCGAGGACCGGGTTGTCCCCCTTCTCCAGGGTCTCGCGGTAGTACTTCTGCATGACGCTCAGGCGGCGCGCCTCGATGCGCGCGCCGTTGAGGTCCTTGGTCTCCAGGTAGTTCAACATGTTGAGCGTGTTGATCATCAGCTTCTCGTACGGCGGCGCCTGGTAGCGCCCCGACGACCCGCTGAACACGTACTCGCCGATCGAGTCGCCCGCGTTGCGCGCGAGATCGAGCATGTCGATCGACTTGTCGGCGGCCTCGAAGTCCTGCTTGGAGAGCGGGAAATCGATGAGCCCCTGCTGGATGCTGGCGCGATCGAGCACCAGGATCGCGTTGTCGCCCTTGATGTCCCTGGGGAGATCCTTGGAGCTCTTGACGTCGAGCTCCTCGTTGACCGCCTCCAGCGCGGCCTTCGCGTTACCCGCGTCGAGCGCGGTGCGCATCTTCAGCGTGCGCGCCTCGTGCCCGCCGCAGCCCACGATCCAGGGCGTGATGACCAGAGCCAGTGTCGCGGTCAGCCGCCCTGCCCGCTCGAGCAAACGCGGTCGCACGGCGCCTACTTGATGGCCTTCGTGATGTACGTCTTGCGCTGCCACTTGATGGCCGACGTCTCGACGTCGATCACCTGCAAGAACAAGAAGTACTGCACGCGGCGCATGTCCTCGCTGCGCTCGTCGTTGCCCGAGATCTTGCCGGTGATGAAGTACTTCGCGCCCAGCTGCTTGCCGTACTTCGCGGCGTGCGCGGGGTTGAAGGCCGCGGTCTGCTGACCCTCGACCTCGCGGATCATCTGCGTCTGCCGCTCGCGCGAGATGACCTGCACCGTGCCGGACTCGACGAGCCAGGACTCGGCCTCACCCAGCAGCGCGTCGAGCATCGAGTCGATGTGCTCGCTGGTGCTGTTCTGGATGGGGAAGATGGCGACGTTGGGCGGCGGGTTGGTGCCGCGCCACTCGTTCATCACCGGCGCGGCGCGGAGGTTGTTGAGCGTCTCCTTCAGCGCGCGCTGGATGTCGTCCTTGTCGAGGCCGGTCGACAGGGCGTTGTTGTCGATGCTGGGGTCATTCGACCCGCGGACGACCTCCTTCCCGCAGCCGAGCGAGCTGAGCGTGAGGAGAGCGAGAGGGAGCACGGCGAACGAACGCCGGGAAAAGCGAAGCTTCATTGAGTTACCTCGGGGGCGAGGGGGTCCGACGGGCGGAATCTTAGGCCGAATCGATAAGGAATGCGCGGTGTCGGGGCGTGAGACGGGGCAACCCTGAGATCCATTCCATCGTTTCGAAGCATCCTACACTGGCGCACACGATCACTACCTTTTCCACGAGCTCCACGGCGGACGGTCTCGGTCGGGACGACGTGGTTCGTCTGCACCTCGGTCACAGCGCGCGAATGGCGGTCTCCAGCGTCGCTTCGAGCACCGCGCGCTCCTGCGAGCCTTCGAGCTTGGTCTCGCCGATGTAGATGGTGGGCAGCCCGTGGCCGTGCGCCGCGCGGAACGTCTCGCGGTCCGCGTCGATGCGCGCCTGGATGGCCGGATCCTTCACGCACTCGCGAAACCGCGAAGCCTCGAGCCCGTACTTCACGGCGAGGGCCTCGCAGCCTGCGGGCGTGAGCTCCTCGGGCGGCACCGTGAACAGCGCCTCCGCCATCTCCGCTCCCTTGCCGAGCCGCTCCGCGCAGCACGCCGCCTTGGCGGCATCGAGCGCGTGCGCGTGCATGCGCAGCGGCACGTGCTTGCGCACCACCCGCACCTTCTCCTTGTGCGTATCGAGGAGGGGCCCGAGCTGCTGGTGGGTCATGCGGCAGAACGGGCACTCGAAGTCGACGAAGTCGACGACGGTCACGCGGTCACGCGGCGTCGCGCGCAGCTCGTCGGCGATCACCTGGGGGAGCCCGGAGACGATCGGCTTCTTGTTCATGCCGACGAGCACCGGCACGCCCACCGCAGCGCAGATGCCGAGCACGCCGCCCGCGATCTGGAGGCGATTCTCGGGCGGGTCCCAGCCGCGCACCGCGCGCAGCACCGAGAGCGCGAACAACAGCAGCGCCGAGACATCGGAGGCGGTGCAGAACGGACAGAACGACCTCATCGACGCCTGAACGAGCAGCAGGCCGACCGCGACCAGCGCCCCGAACGAGGCAAGGATGACCTGGGCGAGGCGCGCGCGGCGCCCAGGGATGAGCTGTGCGAGGCCGATGGCGAGGAAGCCGCCGATGCCCAGGAGGGGCGTGGGGATCCCCATCGGATAGGCGAAGATCGTTCGCTTCACCGCGCCGCAAGCGCCATCGGCGTCGCAGAACACAGCCGCGGGGCGCACGTAATCGACGAGGAGCACCGCGCTCGAGGCCAGCGCCACGGCGCAAAGGGCGATCACTGCCCAGAAAGGTAGGGGCTTTCTCATGCGTCCTCGAAGCGAGCTCGGCGAGCCGGCGAACGTTAACCCGATGTAGTCGAGGGCCGCGCACAATATTCCCTCGCTCCGCTCGCCCTCGAATTCCCGGGACGCGCCGCGCCGCCTCGCGTAAATAGGCTCCAAATGCGCAAGCCTCTGCCCAACCGCACGGCCGTGCTGGATCTGCTCAAGACCCAGGATCGGGCGCTCGATGCGCACGAGGTCGGTGAGAAGCTCGGCGTCGCGAGCGCGAGCCAGGCGGGCCTCCTCCGCCTCCTCGACGATCTCGTGTTCGACGGCGTCGTCACTGCCCGCGGGGACAAGTTCCGCGCGGGCTCCGCGGAGAAGACCCCCGAGTCGACCCCGCTCGGCGGACGCGCCCCGGCGAGCGCCGCGGCGAAGAAGCCGCTCAAGGCGCTGCCCAAGGAGCTCGGGCGCGCCCCGCGCGGCCGCACCAGCCCGACGCGCGAGCGCGATCGCAGCGGGCGGTCGCAGGAGCAGGCCGCGCCCGCGAAGCCCGCGCGCCCCGCGGTGCCGGACAACCTCCAGCCGCTCCCCCTCCACGACGGCGACCGCCACGCGCGCCCCGCGAAGGCCGATCGACAGGAGCCGCGCGCGCGCCCCGACACGTTCGACGCCGGTCGCCGCGCCCCCGCGAAGAGCGGCGGACGCAGCGACCGCGAGCGCCGCGAGGGCATCCTCAAGGTAAACCCGCGCGGCTTCGGCTTCGTCGCGAGCCCGAGCGCGAGCGGAGACGACGTCTACGTCTCGCCCGAGCACCTCGGCGGCGCGCGCCACGGCGATCACGTCATCGTCGAGATCATCGGCCGCGGCGGCCGCGGGCCCGAGGGCTCGATCGCCGAGGTGAAGTCACGCGGCTCGGAGCGCGTCTCCGGCATCCTCCGCCGGCGCGGCAAGAGCGCCTGGGTCGAGCTCGACGATCCGCGCCTCAAGGGCCCGGTCGTTCTCACCAGCGAGATCGACAAGGGCAGCAGCGAGGGCGAGGGCAACAGCGGCAAGGACGGCCAGGTGGTCGTCGTGCAGATCACGCGCTTCCCCGAGACCCCCGACGAGAACCCCGAGGGCAAGCTCATCGCGGTGCTCGGCGCGCCGGGCGAGCTGTCGGTCGAGACCCAGAAGATCATCCTCGTCCACGGCATCACCGAGATCCACTCGCAGCAGGCAATCGAGGAGGCGGAGGCCTACGGGCAGACCGTGCCCGAGGAGATGCTCGCGGGCCGCGAGGACCTCACGCACATTCCGCTCCCCACCATCGACCCCGAGGACGCTCGCGACCACGACGACGCGGTCTGGGTCGAGCGCACCGAAGGCGGCGGCTTCGAGATGTGGGTCGCCATCGCCGACGTCAGCTCCTACGTGCGCCCCGGCACGTTCATCGACGAGGAGTCGCGCGGCCGCGGCTGCAGCATCTACCTCCCCGATCGCGCGATCCCGATGCTCCCGCGCGCGCTGTCCTCGAACCTGTGCTCGCTCCTCCCCGACGTCATCCGCCTGTGCCTCTGCGTGCACGCGACGCTCGACAAGAACGGCAACATCAAGAAGACGCGCCTCATCCGCGGCTTCATGAAGAGCGCCGCCAAGCTCACCTACGGCGGCGTGGCGCGCGCGCTCGGCTTCACCGAGATCCCGCCGCGCGACCCCAAGGCCGACGCGATGCTGAAGGGCCTCGAGGTGGCTGCTGAGTGCTCGCGCCTCCTCCGCGGCAAGCGCATGAAGCGCGGCGCGCTCGACTTCGATCTGCCCGAGGCGGTGGTGAAGCTCGACGACGAGGGAAAGCCCAACACGATCAGCAAGCGCTCCGGCGATCCCGGGATGAAGAAGGCCTACCAGCTCATCGAGGAGCTGATGATCTTCGCCAACGAGGCGGTCGCGGTGTGGCTGCTGGAGCGCGAGCTGCCCGGCGTGTACCGCGTGCACCTCCCGCCCGATCCCAAGAAGCTCGATAAGCTCTCGGCCATGTGCGAGATGCTCGGCGTCGAGTTCGATGCCGACAACACGCAGACCCCCAAGGGCCTCGCCGACCTCCTGAAGACGTTCGCGACCCACCCGCTCTCGAACGTCCTCAACAACCTCCTGCTCCGCTCGATGAAGCAGGCCACCTACGACGTCTCGAACCTCGGGCACTTCGGGCTCGCCTCCGAGGCGTACCTCCACTTCACGTCGCCCATCCGGCGCTATCCCGACCTGGTCGTCCATCGCATCGTGCACGCCGCGGTCGATGGCGACGAGAAGTCCCGGAAGAAGCACGTCGCGGCGGTGGGCGATCTCGAGAAGCTGACCGAGGCCGCTTCGCAGTCGTCGCTCGCGGAGCGGCGCGCAATGGAAGTCGAGCGCGAGATCGTCGACGTCTATCGCTGCTTCTACATGATCGATCACATCGGCGAGCGCTTCGAGGGCACGGTCTCGGCGTTCGTCGGCACCGGCGCGTTCGTCACGCTCGACGAGCCGTTCGTCGACGTGATGGTCCGCGTCGAGGACATGGGCGCCGACTACCAGATCGAGGACGACGGGCTCATGGCCACGAGCTCACGCTCGGGCGACGCCATCCGCCTCGGCGACCGCATGCTCGTCGACGTCACCGACTGCGCCATCCTGCGGCGCACCGTCTACGCGCGGCGCGTGCGCAACGCGACCGACGCCGCGGATGACGTGCTCGCCAAGCGCGAGAAGGCCGATCGCGGCGAGGCCTTCGGGCGCGGCCGCGGCGGCAAGACCGGCGGCCCGGGCGGCGGCGGAAAGCCCTCGTTCGGCGGCGGGCGGGGCCCGGTCCCCGAGCGCGGGCGCGCGGGCGCGAGCGAGCGCGGACGGCCCGCGCCGGCGGGCGCGGCGCGACCCGATGGTGGTGGAGGGAAGGGGAAGAAGAAGGGCAAGCCGGTGAAGGCTGGCAAGAAGGGCAAGCGCCGGTAGGGTGCGCTTCGAGGTCGGGGGGCTGCGGAGGGGAGCGGGCCTCCTCCGGCCGCGGTCCGCTGTCTCGCTGCGCGCGGGGGGTGACCCGCGCACCGCCGCCCCGCTC
>JAYTBL010001063.1:0-6242 GCA_043736975.1 Polyangiaceae bacterium | reverse complement strand
GACAACCCGGTCATCCTCCCCATGGTGCCGGTCGCGTTCCCCGTGCCGAGCTACGCGAGCGACGCCTTCCACGACGAGACCGCGCTCTGGTTCGACGCGGTGGGCAAGGTCCTCGCGCCGTTGCTCCATCCCCACGGCCCCATCGTGATGCTCCAGGTCGACAACGAGGGCGCGCTCTACTTCCGCGACGGCCCCTACGATCAGGACTACCACCCCGACGCCATCACGCTGTTCCGCGGCTTCCTGCGCGACAAGTACTCGAGCGTGAAGGCCCTCCGCGAGGCCTGGAACGACCGCACGCTCACCTTCGCCCAGGTCTCGCCGCCGGTCCGCTTCGACGCGAAGGAGGCGAACGACCTCGCACGCCACCTCGACTGGATGGAGTTCCACGAGCACCTGCTCGCGGAGGCGATGGGTCGCTTCGGCAACGCGCTCGAGAACGCAGGCCTCACCACCGTTCCCACGCTGCATAACTTCCCGCTCGGCGAGGCGGCCACGCCCCTCAACGCGAGCCGCATGGCGGAGGTCGTCGACCTGATCGGGCTCGACTACTACCACCCCGCGAATCCGCAGCATCACATGACGATCCTGCGGCGCACCGGCGAGCTCGCCACCCGCTGCGAGGGTCGCAAGGTGCCGCCGTTCGGGGCCGAGGTCGGCGCGGGCTTCCCGCCGTTCTTCCCGGCGCTCGACGACAAGGACTCGCTCTACGCGCTCATGTCCGCGATGGCCTACGGCCTGCGCGGCTTCAACCTCTACATGGCGGTCGACCGCGATCGCTGGGTCGGTGCGCCGATCGACGTGCACGGAATTCCGCGGCGTCTCGCCGACGAGTACCACGCGCTCATCGAGGTCCTCGACAAGGTGCGCTTCAACCACCTGCACCGCCGCACGCCGGTGAAGCTCGTGGTGCCGCGCGCCCTCCGCCGCCTGGCGCGCGCCACGCACGCCTTCGGACCGGTGACGCCCACTGCGTTCCACGTCGCCGGCGCAGGGCCGCTCGAGAGCTGCCTCGAGGACGACTTCGGCCTGGGCGAGGTCGCGCCGATCGTCGGCGAGTCGTACGTGCGTACGTTCGAGCGCGCGCTGCTCGCGCGCGGCGTTCCCTTCGCCTACGCGGGCGGCGAGAGCCTGGAGATGAGCATCGTCGGCGCATCGTGGATCGTGTGCGCGACCGCGGGCGGCCTCAAGGCCGACGTCCTCGGCTCGCTGCGCGCCGCCAAGGAGCGCGGGATCTTCGTGACCGTGGGCCCGCGCATCCCCACGCGTGACGGCGCGATGCGCCTGCTCGCGAGGCCGCACGATGCGCGCGGCCTCGAGCTCGAGGCGCTCGAGGATCCGGCCCGCGCCGACGTGCTGGTCGCGCGGCGCATCGACGAGCTGAAGCTCCCCGCCTACCCCGTCGATCTCCCCGACGTGCACGTGGCCATCCACGAGGACGAGGCGGGGGTCCCGCGGGTGGCGTTCGTGATGAACCCGACCGCGAAGCCGGTCACGGCGACGGTCGGCCTCGGGAAGGCGCGCGCGCTGGTCGATCTCCTCCCGCGCCCGCGCGCCGTGAACCGCCTCGAGCCGCAGCTGGGCACGGGCGCGTTCGTGGTCGAGGTCCCGGCGCGCACCGTCCGCCTCTTCTCGATGGAGACCTAGCGGTCAGAACGCGTAGCGGATCGAGGCGCCGGCATCGAACGCGAGGGGCGTGTCGTTGCCGCCGCCGCCGCGCTGCTTGAAGCCGGTCGCGTTGCGTAGCCCGCTGGTGAGGCCGAGGCCGAAGTGGCGGTTCACCTGGTACCACTCCACGCCGAGGCGGCCCGCGAAGTAGATGCCGAGGCTCTCGGCGTCCTTGAAGCCGATGATGCCGAGCGCGTTGGTGCGGATGTCGGCCTTCATCGCGCCCACGCTCCCTTGCAGGTACGCGCCGATGCGATCGGTGAAGCGCGCCGTGAAGCGCGCGCCGCCGCCGAAGCCGAAGATCGGGAACGCGCGCGTCTTCGGCGGATCTTGTGACTTCGACGTGTCGGTGAACGCGAGCTCGCCTTCACCGAAGACCATCACCCACTTGAAGATCTCGTAGCCGACCTGCGTGCGGATCCAGGGCGCGGGCGGCGCGGTCTTGCCGAACCTGCCGAGGAACACCAGCGCGCCGATCGACGAGTCGATCACCACTGTCGCCTTGTAGGGCGGCGGGGGCGGCGCCTCCAGCGGGGCCTCGGGCGCAGTGCTCAGCGCGGCGCTCTCCTTGTCCTTCTCGAGGTCGACCGAGCTCGGGATGATCACCGGCCCCGCCGGCGCAGGCGGATCGTCGGCAAGCGCGGCACGAGGGATCGCCGAGAGCACGATCGCGAGCGTCAGGCCGACGCCCGTCTGCGCAAACCACCGCATCCGCTGTCCAGGCTATGAGCCCGAAGCTCAAAAAGCCAGGGAGGCTCGCGAAGCGAAGGGGCGGACCCCTACTGAAAGTTCTGGACCGCCCAGATCTGGCCGTTCGCCGCGGTCCCGAACCCGCAAGCGACCTTCGTGTACGGGCCCATGATCGCGTCGTGGTGGCCGCCGCCCGGGCCCTCGCCGAACATGGCCTTCAGGCACTGGGGGATCATCGTGTCGGCGGGCGCGGGCCAGCCGGGGCACTCGTTCTGCGCGCGCTCCCCGCATTTTCCGAAGGCGCCGTGCGGCTTGCCGGTGGTGCCGTCGCTCTTTGCTTGGTCGTCGCTGCAGCTCTCCGCGGCGTCCCAGCGCGCGTAGGCGGGGAGGCCCTTCGTCGCGCGGTACTGGTTGATGGTGGAGACGCAGATCTCTGCCGCGGTCGTGCCGGTGGGCGTGACCTCGCCGCCGCTGGTTCCGGTGTCGCCGCTCGTGCCCGAGCTGGTGCCCGAGGAGGACGAGGTCCCCGAGCGCCGCGCCCCCCCGCTGCTCCCCAGCGTGCTGGAGTCGTCACTGCACGCGGCGACCGCCACGAGCACGATCGCGCCCAGCCCCATCCTCAGGCGGAAATAGCCCATCTACGGAGGCTAACGTACGGCTACCTCAGGAGCCACCCGAAGAGCATGTGCTTCGTGGTCTGGCGCCCGATGACCGCGATCGAGTCGACGAGCGGTATCTCCTTCGGACACACCTCGACGCAGTTCTGCGCCTTGCCGCAGTCGGCTACGCCGCCCTCGCCCATCACCGCCTCGAGGCGCTCCGCCGCGTGCATCTTTCCGCTGGGGTGGAGGTTGAAGAGGCGCACCTGGTTCAGCGCGGCGGGGCCGATGAAGCTCGAATGCGCGTTCACCTGCGGGCAGGCCTCGAGGCAACACCCGCACGTCATGCAGCGCGAGAGGGGATAGGCCTCCTCCTGGTTCTCCTGCGACTGGCGCGGCCCCGGCCCTAGCTCGTGAGAGCCGTCGAGGTCGACCCAGGCCTTCACCTTCTTCAGGTCCTGGAACATGCGCGAGCGGTCGACGATGAGATCGCGCACCAGCGGGAACTTCGACATCGGCGCGAGGGTGATCGGCTCGAGGTTCGGCGAGATCTGGTCGATCATCGCCGAGCAGGCCTGCCGGACCTTGCCGTTCACGAGCATGGTGCAGGAGCCGCAGACCTCCTCGAGGCAGCTCGCCTCCCACACCACGGGCGCGACCTTCTTGCCGCCCGCGTCGACCGGGTTCTTCTGGATCTCCATGAGCGCGCTGATGACGTTCATCTGCGGATGCCACGCGACGTCGAACTCTTCCCAGCGCTTCGTTCCGCCCGCGTTCGGTGCGTCCTGACGAAGGACCTTGAGCCGGATCTGTCGTTTTTCAGCCATGGTCCGCCTCGCTTCAGGGGTTGGTGGTGATGGGGCCGTCCGGGGCCTTCTGGGGCTTCGGTGCCGCGTCCGCGCTCGCGGCGCCGGCGGTCTCGTACTTCCGCACGCGTGGCTTCACGAGGCTGATGTCGACCTCGTCGGTGGCGCGCATGGTCTTGCCGAGCAGCGGGTACTCGAGCGCGCGGACGAACTTGACCTCGCTCTTTCCGCCGCTGCCTTCGCCGTACATCGCGAGCGTGGTGCGGAGGAAGTTGGCGTCGTCGCGCGTCTTGAAATCGGGCTTGAAGTGCGCGCCGCGTGACTCGTCGCGGTTGCGTGCGCCCTGGGCGATGACGCGCGCCAGCACCAGCATGTTCTCGAGGTGACGCACGAACTGCGCGCCCTGGTTCGCGCGGCCGGTGGTGTCGGTCACGCCGATGTCCTGCGAGCGCTCCTCGAGCTCGTCGATCTTCGCGAGCACGGTATCGAGCACGCCGTTGTGGCGCTCGATGGTGCAGTCACGGAGCATGATGTTCCCGAGCTCCTCGTGGATCTTGTACGGGTTCTCCTTGCCGTCCTTCTTGAGGATGGCGTCGTAGCTGTCGCGCTCCCGCTGGGCGGCCTTCTCGAACACCGAGCCCTTCACGTCGAACGAGCTCCTGTCGAGGTTGTTCACGTACGACGCGATCGCCGGGCCCGCGACCATGCCCCCGTAGATGCACGACAGGAGCGAGTTGGCGCCGAGGCGGTTCGCGCCATGGTACGCGTAGTCGACCTCGCCCACCGCGTAGAGGCCGCCCAGGTTGGTGGCGTGGTTGCGCGGCGAGCCGGCGACGAGGCGCCCGTCGCTCGACTTCTCGAAGTCGATCCACAGTCCGCCCATCGAGTAGTGGACGGCGGGGAAGATCCGCATCGGGTTCTCGTACGGGTCCTCGCCCACGAACTTTTCGTAGATCTCGAGCACGCCGGCGAGCTTCTTGCGGAGGATGTCGTTCGGGAGGTGAGTGACGTCGAGGTAGACCTCGAGCTCGTTGTTGCTCGTCTTGTCGTTCCACACGCCCTTGTGCTCGTGAAAGCACTTGAGGAACAGCTCGCGCGCCGCGATGTCGCGCGGAACGAGGTTGCCGTAGCCCGGGTACTTCGCCTCGAGAAAGTAGTCGCGCTGCCCCTCGGGGACGTCCTTGCCCCGGCGCTTCTCCTTCGGGTCCTTGGGCACCCAGACGCGCCCGCCCTCGCCGCGCACGCTCTCCGAGATGAGGCGCAGCTTGTCGGCGCCCGGGATGGCGGTGGGGTGGACCTGGATGAACTCGCCGTTCGCGTAGGAGGCGCCCTGCTGGTACACGGCGCTGGCCGCGGTCCCGGTGTTGATGACGCTGTTGGTCGACTTGCCGAAGACGATGCCCGATCCGCCCGTGGCCAGGCACACCGCCTCGCCCTGAAAGGCTGTAATCTGCATGGACTTCAGATCCTGCGCGACGATGCCGCGCGCGATCCCGCCCTCGTCCTGCACCAGGCCGAGGAAGTCCCAGAGCTCCCACTTGCGGACCATCTTCTCGCCCCGTACGGCGATGCCCTTCTCGTTCTCGACCTCGATGGTCTCGTAGCGGCGGACCTGCTCGTCGAGCGCGTAGAGGAGCTGCTGGCCGGTGGTGGCGCCGGCGAACGCGGTGCGGTGGAAGAGCGTGCCGCCGAAGCGGCGGAAGTCGAGGAGCCCCTCGGACGTGCGGTTGAACGGCACCCCCATGCGGTCGAGCATGTAGACGATGCCGGGCGCCGCGTAGGTCATGCCCTTCACCGGCGGCTGGTTCGCGAGGAAGTCGCCGCCATAGACGGTCTCCTCGAAGTGCACCTCGGGGGAGTCACCCTCGCCCTTGGTGTTCACGCTCGCGTTGATGCCTCCCTGCGCGCAGACGGAGTGAGAGCGCTTAACCGGCACCAGCGAGAAGAGATCGACGGGGATCCCAGCCTCGCAGAGCTTGATGACGGTGGTGAGGCCCGCGAGTCCTCCACCGACGACGATCACACGCCGCACCTTGCCGGAGGCCGTGACGATGCTGCTCTGCTTGGCCATTTCGGTTTCTCGAGGAGGCTGGGGTCAGTGACTCGCGCTGGGAAGGGGGCTCGGTATGGGGACCGCGGCGCTGCCGCAGAGCCCGGGCGGAGGAGGCGGCTCGGGCCCGAAGAAGCGCGTTCCCGTGGCCACCGTTACGATGGTCGCGGCCCCGATCACGAAGACAGCGATCCCGAGGCTTCGGAAGAGGAGCTGCGCGCGGCGCTCGGCGCGGGGGCCGTTGACGTAGCCCCAGGTCTTGCTGAAGCTCGATAGCCCGGCCGAGAGGTGGAACGCGGTCGCGGCGAGGCCGATGAGATAGCCGAGGGCGGTCCAGGGGATGCCCCACTCGAGCGAGGAGAGCTGCTCGACGAGCCGCGTGGAGTAGCTGCCAACCACGAGCTGGCCCGTCCACGCCGGCAGAAGCGT
>JAYTBL010001062.1:0-2453 GCA_043736975.1 Polyangiaceae bacterium | reverse complement strand
AGCAGCGCGTTCAGCAGCGCGACCAGCAGCTCCTTGTGCTCCTCGGTCCCGAAGAGCCGATGAAAGACGAAGTCGGTCTTCGGATCGGCGAAGAGCGGGCGCATCGCGCGGCGAGCGTAGCATGCGCCACGTGGGGCCGCGCCCGCGCTCCACCCTCGTGCCACGCGACAGCGGGTTCGCTCCGCGCGGGTGCTGCCCGCCACCGTTGCGGTTGGGATCGCGCGCCGAGCGGAGTACGGTTGGGGCATGTCGTTTCGTTCTTTCCCTGGGCAGGGGATTGGCGTCGATGATCGCATCGTCGCTCCCGGATCGCGCGCGGAGATCGTGGGCGGCACGCTCGTGCTCTCCCCGCCCTCGGACGAGAAGCACGCCGTACCGCATGCCGATCTCGCCTACGTGCTGCGTGCGCACGTGAATCCTGGCTTCAACGTCGCCGTGGACATGCTCACGCGTACCAGCGAGAGCAGCGATTTCGCGCCCGACGCAAGCGTCTACGAAGCCGAGCGGGACGCGACGACCGGAGGTCGAAAGCTCGAACAGCTCGCCTTCGAGGTCGTGAGCGAACAGGCACTGGCGGTGCAAACGACCAAGGCACGAGAGCTGACCACGCGCGGCGTGCGCCGGACCTTCTGTCTGGTCATCAAGCAGCGCAAGCTCCTGGAGTGGTCGCGGGAGACCGACGGCTGGTCGGCGACGCCGCTCGAAGAGATCGCCGACCCCTGCTTCGTTCGCCCGCTCCCCACCGCCGCGCTCCTCAGTGCTGCGCTCGCCGACCAGGCCGTCCTGCGCGCCCTCCGCGCCAAAGGACACCCCGAGTTCGACGCCGTCCGCGAAGAAGGTCGCGAAGAAGGTCGCGAAGAGGCCCTGAGGATCGGGATCCTCGACCTCTGCGAGTCGCTGGGCGTCCCGGTGCCGAGGGACGGTGCCGCGCAGCTCGCCGCGATGGACGCTCGGGCGCTCGATGCTCTCCGACTGGCGCTGAAGCGCGACAGGCGCTGGTAGCGACACTCGATCGCGCAGGTCCGCACCGTGCTCGACCACGCCGGTGCCGCGACGACGTTCCGCACCTGCACCGTCTTTACCTTGCTGGCGGTCGAGCGTACCCCATGACTATGTGGGAAGCGCTCGAGCGGCTCTTGTCCGGGAGCTTCATGCCCCATGGGCACTGCTACCTGTGGACGCCGGAGATGGTCTGGCTGCAGGTCGTCGCGAACCTCCTCATCGGCGGCGCCTACGTCGCGATCTCTTCGGCCCTCTACGTCATCGTCCGGCGCATCGAGGACCTGCCGTTCTCCTGGATGTACTTCGCGTTCGGCATCTTCATCATCACCTGCGGCGGTACGCACTTCCTCGACGTCCTCACCATCTGGCACCCCGTCTACTGGCTCGACGGCGGGCTCCGCGCCGTCACCGCCGTCGCGAGCGTCGGTACCGCGGTGCTCCTCTTCGCGCTCGTGCCCAAGGCGATCGCGCTCGCCGGCGCCGCGCAGATCGCGCAGGAGCGCGGCCAGAAGCTCGAGGAGATGTTCAAGGAGCTCGCCGAGGCCCACGCGAAGAACACCGAGCTCGCGCGCCTCAGGAACGAGCTCTACGCCAACGTCTCGCACGAGCTCCGCACGCCTCTCACCCTGGTGCTCGGGCCCACCGAGCGCCTGCTCCGCTCCGCCACCACCACCGACGCCCATCGCCTGGACCTCGAGATCATCGCCCGCAACGGGCGCACGCTCCTCAAGTACGTGAACGACCTCCTCGACGTCGCGAAGGTCGAGGCCGGCAAGCTCGAGGTCGACTACGTGCGAGCCGACGCGCGCGAGGTGGTCGTCGAGGCGTCGCGCCACTTCGAGGGGCTCGCCGCCGAGCGACGGATCACGCTGACGATCGATGCGCCCGAACCGGTGGCCGCCGAGCTCGACGTCGACAAGGTCGAGCGCGTCGTCCTCAACCTGCTCTCCAACGCCTTCAAGGTCACCCCGACCTCGGGCGTCGTTCGCTGCGCCGTCTCCGCGAGCGACGGACGCGTGCGCATCGAGATCGCCGACAGCGGCCCCGGCGTCCCTGCCGAGCTGCGCGCCTCGCTCTTCGAGCGCTTCGTGCAGGGTAACGACGAGGCCCGCCGCGCCGCCGGGAGCGGCCTCGGGCTCGCGATCGCGAAGGAGTTCAGCGAGCTGCACGGCGGCGCGATCCGCATCGAGACGGCCGCGGAGGGCGGCGCGGCGTTCATCATCGAGCTGCCGCAGAAGGCGCCCGAGGGCAGCACCGTTCGCGAGCGCGGTGGCGCCGGCGACGACGGACGTCGGGCTGCGTTTCTCGCGTCCGCCACCACCGCCATCGCGGCGCCGCTTCCGGCACCGATCGACGACGGCACCGGCGTCCTCACGCGCGCCACGGTTCTGGTGGTCGAGGACAACCGCGAGATGGGCAACCTCGTGAGCCAGACGCTAGCCACCGCCTAC
>JAYTBL010001061.1:0-2453 GCA_043736975.1 Polyangiaceae bacterium | reverse complement strand
AGCTCGTGCAGCGCGTCGATCAGCTGCTCGAGGCGGCGTTCCGGTCCGGGCGGTTCGCGCAGCTCTGACGTCGCGCGGGATGAGCGATGAGGATCTGCGCCGTCGATACTGCTACTGCGCTGGGATCCGTCGCGCTGTACGACGGGGATCAGCGGGTGGCCGAGGTCGCGCAGCGCGTCTCGAATGCGCATGGCGAGTCGCTGCTGCCGATGATCGATCGGGTGTTCGGCGAGGTCGGCTGGAAGCCCGGTGACGTGACGCGCTGGGCGCTCGGGATCGGGCCTGGGTCCTTCACCGGGGTGCGGATCGCGGTCGCGACCGTCAAGGGGATCGTGCTCGGGACCGGCGCCGAGATCGTTACCGTGACCTCGCTCGACGCGCTGGCGGCGAGCGTGGGCGATATGCCTGTAGGGTGCACGCTCTTGCCGGTGATCGCCGCGATCCGTGGTGAGCTGTACGTGCAGGCGATCGGCGCGCGGGTGGGAGAGCCGGTGTGCCTGAAGCCGGAGCTGGTCAGCGCATGGCTCGAGGGGCTGTCAGGTTCGGGGCGCGACGTGATCATCGTCGGCGAGGCCGGCGCGGGCCTGGCGCTCGAGGCGCCGTGGAGCGCGACGCACCGCTCCGCCGGCGAGCACGCGCTGCCTCACGCGCGCGGCGTCGCACGGGCGGCCCAGGGGCGCGCGCCGACCGACGCCGACCGCATCGAGCCGGTGTACGTGCGCGAGCCCGAGATCACGGTGCCGCGGATCGCGGAGCCGCCGAGGTAGTACGCCGCCGCGTTTCTGCCGCCGGAAACGAGGGGGCACCTGCTTCGTCGAGCGCTGCCGCGCCTCACCTCTCGATGGTGAAGGATCTTCACCCAATCGACGTGGGGGTCGCCGGCGGGTCGAGAAGTGTATTCTGGCGCAGGCTGGGGAAGAGCGCAGGTTTCGAGCCGGAGCTCGGGTTCCCGGAGGAGCGCCCGGCCGCGTGTGAACTCGGGGTGACGTGGGCGGGGCGGGTCTTCACGGAAGCATGCGTGGACCCATCTTGAGGTACGAGGATGATGCGTAACGAAGTACACGGGACAGGGATCGGATACCGCCGCGAGCTGGCGCACGCGCTGCTCGCTGCGCCCGAGGCCGTGGACTTCGTGGAGGTCGTCGCCGAGGCCTGCCGCGATCCGGTCTCGCGGCGCGAGGTCGTCGCGCTCGCCGAGCTGTGGCCCGTCGTCCCGCACGGCGTGAAGCTCTCGCTGGGCGGCGCAGAGGGGCTGGATCTCGGGCGCGCGCGCGAGCTCGGGAAGCTCGCGCGGGAGCTGAAGGCTCCGCTCGTCTCGGAGCACGTCTCGTTCGTGCGCTCCGGTGGCCGCGAGATCGGTCACCTGACTGAGCTGCCCATGACGCGCGAGGCGGTCCGGGTGGTGGCGCGCAACGTGGAGGCGCTCCGGCGCGTGCTGCCCGATGTGCCGCTCCTCCTCGAGAACGTGGCGCGGGCGTTCGTGTGGAGCGATCGCGACCACGAGATGGAGGAGGGCGCGTTTCATGCCGCCGTGGCCGAAGCCACGGGCTGCGATCTCCTCCTCGATGTGGGGAATCTGCACGCAAATGCCGTGAACGCCGGGCTCGACCCGTTCGCGGTGCTCGCCAGCTATCCGCTGCAGCGCGTGGCCATGCTGCACGTCGCGGGCGGCGTCCTCGAGCACGGATTCTACTTCGACACCCACGCCCATCCCGTGCCCGAGGCGGTGTTCGCGCTGGTGGAGCGGGTGCTCGCCGTGCGCGAGATCCCGGTGCTCCTCGAGCGGGATGCCGGCTACCAGGCCCACGCCGCCATTCTTGCGGAGACCCAGCGTCTTCGCGCCTACTCCGGACGCGCGCCGCGCGCTCCTGCCCCGAGCCCGCGCCGGCCGATGCTGGTGCCCGCGCTGCTGCCCGAGCCACCGAGCGCGCTCGCCGCCGCGCAGTCCCAGCTCGCCGAGCAGCTCACCCGCGCCGAGGCTGGGGATCTGTCGAACGCGATCCTCCGCGCGCGCTCGGTGCTGGAGCGCAAGCGCGCCGACGACGCGCTCCCGCTGCTGCCCGAGCTCGGTCCGCGCATCGCCGCGCCAGACGCGCTCACGCTGGGCCGCATCGCCGAGACGCCGCGGCTCGCCACCATGACTGCGGTGGCCGATGCCATGCGGATCGCCGACGCCGCGCGCCGCGTCCCGGAGCTCTCGCGCTCCGCGGCGCGCGACGGCGCGCTGCTGCGCGCGCGCTTCGAGAGCGGGCCGAGCGGGCCCAGGCCACGCACTCTGCCGTACCTGGGGCGAGAGCCGCTGGAGGGGGGCGCGGCGCTGTGGATCGTGAAGGGTTTCGGATCGGGCGCGCCCGTCCGGGTGATCGAACGAGGAGCACGACGATGACGGAAGCGGCGAAGACGGGCGAGACGAACCAGGCCGGCGTGGCGGCGCTGCCTCCGGTGGTGAAGGA
>JAYTBL010001060.1:0-13961 GCA_043736975.1 Polyangiaceae bacterium | reverse complement strand
CGCGCGCCTCCTGCTGCCAGAGCGCGAAGACGTTGAAGCAGATCGTCGCCATCGCGGCGCCCTGGACGATCTTGATCAGCTTCATGTACTCGAACGAGCGAAGCAGGACGCCGAAGCAGAGCGACGCCAGCACCATGCCCACGAGGAGCATCACGTAGAGGAGCGCGACCACGCGCGGGCGGCTCTCCTTCGGGGCGAGATCGGTAGCGAGGGCGACCCCGGCGGTCTGGCTCGTGTGGAGACCGACGCCGATCATCAGGAACGAGAGCGCGGCGGCGATCTCCCCCACGAACCGTGGCGAGTAGGTGCCGCGGCCCGACAGGACGAGGAGCGCGAAGGGCAGCAGCGCCAGGCCGCCGAACTGGATGAGCGTCCCCATCCAGATGTACGGGACGCGGCGCCAGCCGAGCACCGACTTGTGATTGTCGGACTTGTAGCCGATCAGCGCGCGGAACGGCGCGAACAGGATGGGGAGCGCGACCATCGCGGCGACGAGCCAGGCCGGGATGCCCAGCTCGACGATCATCACGCGGTTGAGCGTGCCATTGAGCAACACGAGCTCGATGCCGACCGAGCACTGGAAGAGCGAGAGGCGCAGCAGGCGCGGGAGCGGCAGCTCCGGCGTCGCCGCGTCCGCGAACGGAAGAAAGTTGGGACCGAGCGTCTTCCAGATGCGGAGCGCGGTGCTCGGCTTGGCAGCGGCGGCGACCGGCTCACTCATCCGCGGACGAGCTCCATGGCTTGCGACTTGTAGAAGGGGGTGTCGACCCGCTCCGAGCGGCCGACCGCGAAGCTGGCGAGGCTCTCGTCGGCGGCGAACATCTCGCGCAGCTTCGCCGCGGTGATGGGGATGATGTCCGGCGAGCGGTCGCCGCGGGGAAACGCCTTGCCCAGGAACTGCATGACGGTGAGCAGCGGCGTGCGCGGCGCGAACGTGAAGGCGACGCCGCGGGTGGCGCGCGCGGCGAGCGCCGAGACCATCTGGCCCATGTCGGCCGCCTGGTAGTGGATGATCGAGTCCATCGCCACCACCCAGTCGAACGTCCCGAGCGCGGGATCGAGCATGTCGCCGGCGAGCAGCTCGATCCGGCCTTCGCCGAGATCGGAGGGGAGGCGCTCCTTGGCGAGGCTCACGAGCTTCGGCGAGTGATCGATCGCGACCACCGCGGCGCCGCGCTTGGCGGCCTCCACGGCGAGCGCGCCGGTTCCGCAGCCGGCGTCGAGCACGCGCTGGCCGCGCAGATCCTCGGGCAGGTAGCCGAGCAGCACGTTGCGCATGCGGTCGCGTCCGGCGCGCACCGTGGCGCGTATCCCGCTGACCGGCGCGTCCGACGTGAGCTTTGCCCAGGCCTCGACCGCGGTGCGATCGAAGTACTCCTCGAGCTGCTGGCGGCGGCTGTCATAAGTCGGCGTTTCCATCACTCGTACCCCAGGAAGTCGAAGATCTCGCGGTCCTTCATCGACCGAGCCTCGAGCGGCACCGTGCCGGCCCACAGCTTGGCGGCGAGCTGCATGTACTCGTTCTGCACGAGCAAGAGCTCGGGGGAGGCTTCCATCTCGAAGAGCGTCGACTTCTTGAGCCGGCTGCGACGGATGACGTCGAGGTCGGGGAAGTGCGCGAGCATGCCGAGGCCAGCGCGGTCGTTGAAGCGATCGATCTGGTCGGTGGCGGCGCTGCGGTTCGCGATGACGCCGCCCAGGCGGACCGCGTAGTTCTTCGCCTTGGCCTGGATGGCGGCGATGATCCGGTTCATCGCGAAGATCGAGTCGAAATCGTTCGCGGTGATGATGAGCGCGCGCTGGGCGTGCTGGAGCGGCGCGGCGAAGCCGCCGCACACGACGTCACCGAGGACGTCGAAGATCACGACGTCGGTGTCCTCGAGCAGGTGGTGCTCCTTGAGGAGCTTCACCGTCTGGCCGACGACGTAGCCGCCGCAGCCAGTGCCCGCCGGTGGGCCGCCGGCCTCGACGCACATCACGCCGTTGTACCCCTCGAACACGAAGTCCTCGGGGCGAAGCTCCTCGGCGTGGAACTCGACGGACTCGAGGACGTCGATCACCGTCGGCTGGAGCTTCTTGGTGAGCGTGAAAGTCGAGTCGTGCTTCGGGTCGCAGCCGATCTGGAGAACGCGCTTGCCGAGCTTGGAGAACGCGACCGAGAGGTTCGACGAGGTCGTGCTCTTGCCGATGCCGCCCTTGCCGTAGACGGCGAAGACCTTGGCCCCCTGGATCTGCGCAGAGGCATCGGCGTGAAATTGCACGCTGCCTTCGCCGTCTCCGACGCCGCTCTTCTTCGTGATCTGGACGAGGTCCTGCATGGTGGTTCTCTTTCTGTCTCAGGACGCCGCGGCTTCAGTAGTGAGCTTTTGCATAGGCCTTCGCCTCGTAGAGGGTCTCGAGGGTGATCCGCTCGAGCTGGTGCTCCTGGGCGAACCGCTCGGTGTTGCGCTTCGCCTTGCCGCGGACGAAGAACGGGATCTTCTTGAGCTCTTTATCGGCCTCGTCGGTCCACCCGGCCACTGCTGCGGCCGCCTTCGGCGCATCGGCGACGTGAACGGGCGCGACCGCGACGACCGCGACGACCGCGATCGGAGCGACGGCAGCAGGCGCGACCGGCGCAGCAACCGCGGGCGCGGCGCCGCCGAGGTGCGAGGGCGCGTTGCCCTCGGCGAACTCGAAGTCATCGCGGAACATCGTGAGGAGGTGCTCCTCGAGGCCCATCATCAGCGGATGGACCCAGGTGTCGAAGATCACGTTCGCGCCCTCGAAGCCCATCTGGGGCGAGTAGCGCGCCGGGTAGTCCTGCACGTGCACCGGCGCCGAGATCACCGCGCAGGGCAGGCCGAGGCGCTTGGCGATGTGGCGCTCCATCTGCGTTCCGAGCACGAGCTCGGGATGCGCGGCGGCGATCTGCTCCTCCACGAGGAGATGGTCGTCGGTGATGAGCGCCTCGACGCCGTACTTCGCCGCCGCCGCGCGCACGTCGCGCGCCATCTCGCGGCTGTAGGAGCCGAGGCCGACCACCTTGAAGCCGAGCTCCTCGGTGGCGATGCGCGCCGCGGCGATCGCGTGCGTCGCATCGCCGAAGATGAAGACGCGCTTGCCGGTGAGGTAGGTCGAGTCGACGGACCGCGTGTACCAGGGGAGGCGGGTGTCCTCGGCGTCGAGCACCGGGCGCGGGTCGACCCCCGCGAGCTCCGCGACCTGGCGCACGAAGTCGCGGGTCGCGCCGACGCCGATCGGGACTGCCTCGACGCACGGCTGGTCGAACGTCTTCGAGAGCCAGCGCGCGGCGGTGCCGGCGAGCTCGGGATAGAGGACCACGTTGAACGTGGCGTCGGGGAGGCGCGCGAGATCGGCGGGTGAGGCGCCGAGCGGCGCGATCACGTTGACGGTCACGCCGAGCCGCGCGAGCAGGCGCGTCACCTCGGTCACGTCGTCGCGGTGGCGGAAGCCGAGCGCCGTCGGACCGAGGATGTTGCACGACCGCGGATCACGCGCGCGCTTGACGTCGGCGCTGGTCGACGCAGCAGCCGGCGTGGGCGCGCACGCGCGAACGATGCGATAGAACGTCTCGGCCGCGCCCCAGTTCTCCTTGTGCTGGTAGGCGGAGAGCTCGAGGGCGACGACCGGAATGGGAAGACCGAGCGCCTTGGCGATCCCCGCGGGGTCGTCCTGGATCAGCTCCGCGGTGCACGACGAGCCGACGAGCATGACCTCGGGCTTGAACCGCGCGTACGCGTCGCGCGCGGTCGTCTTGAACAGCTCCGCGGTGTCGCTTCCCAGATCGCGCGCCTGGAACGTCGAGTACGTGACCGGGGGCCGCGCCTGGCGACGCTCGATCATCGTGAAGAGGAGATCGGCGTAGGTGTCGCCCTGCGGAGCGTGGAGGACGTAGTGCACGCCCTTCATCGCCGTCGCGACGCGCATGGCGCCGACGTGCGGAGGTCCCTCGTAGGTCCAGACGGTCAGCTGCATGGCGTCAGACCTGCAATCCGGCTCGACGGACGAGCGGGCGGGCGAAGAGCTCGGCGAGATCGCCGGCCTGGTCGTAACCGTGGATGGGGGTGAAGACGAGCTCGATCGACCACTTGGTGGTGAGCCCTTCGACCTCGAGCGGGTTGGCGAGGCCGAGCCCGCAGACCACGAGGTCGGGCTGCGCGGCGCGGCAGCGATCGAGCTGCTTCTCGACGTCCTGGCCCTCGCTGATCTGCGCATCCGCCGGGAGCAGCGCGAGCTCCGCGGCCAGGTGATCCTGGTGGAGGTACGGCGTACCGACCTCGACCAGGTGCATGCCCATCTCGCGCGAGAGGAAGCGCGCGAGCGGCACCTCGAGCTGCGAATCGGGGAAGAAGAAGATGCTCTTGCCTGCGAGCTGCGTGCGCACCTTCTCCAGCGCGACGCGGGCGCGCTCCTCGGCCGGTGCCACGATCGCGGCGAGACGATCCAAGGGCACGTCGAACGCCTTCGCCGCGGCCTCGAGCCAGCCGCGCGTCCCCTCGATGCCGAGCGGAAACGGCGCCGCGAGCCGGCGCGCGCCGCGCTCGTCGAGCGCCTGGCCGGTCGCGCCCAGGAACGGCTGCGCGAGCAGGTACGACGTGTTCGGGCCGATCGCCGGCAGCTCGCGCGAGCGACGCGGCGGGAAGAAGGCGGTGGTGATCCCGAGCTCGGCGAACGTACGCGCGAACTGATCTTCGACGACGTCGGGCAGCGCGCCGACCACGAGCAGCGACCGCGCCGCAGTGGGCGACGCGGCGGGGAGCTCGGGGACGAGCGACGCGAGGCACGCGTCCTCACCCTGGGTGAACGTGGTCTCGATGCCGCTGCCGGAGTAGCTGAGGACGCGCACGTCGCGGCCGGTCTGGTGCAGGCCCTGCGTGAGCCGCGCCGCGGCGCGGGAGAGGTCGAGCTTGATGACCTCGGACGGGCACGAGCCCACGAGGAAGAGAAGCTTGATCTCGGGGCGGCGCGCGAGGAGGCGCGTGACCGCGCGGTCGAGCTCCTCGTTCGCGTCGGTGAGCCCGGCGAGGTCCTTCTCCTCGAGGATGGCCGTGGCGAAACGCGGCTCCGCGAAGATCATCACGCCGGCCGCCGACTGGATGAGATGCGCGCAGGTGCGCGAGCCCACCACGAGGAAGAACGCGTCCTGGATCTTGCGGTGCAGCCAGACGATGCCGGTGAGGCCGCAGAAGACCTCGCGCTGGCCGCGCTCGCGGAGGACCGGGAGCTGCGCGCGCGCGGGCGCGGAGACGGCGTTCACCGCGCACCTTCCATCGACGTCGACGGCGACGCCTGCGCCGCCGCCGCGAGGCGCTCGCCGAGCCGCGCCGCGCGCAGCTTGAGGATGAACTGCGTCGCGTTGACGACGTACGTCGCGAACGCCGCGAGCGCGAGCAGCAGCTGCCCATGCGATCCGAGCCAGCCCGTCGCGAGCGCGAACAGGTAGGCCGTGTGCAGCGCGATCACGAGCATGCTGAAGACGTCCTCCCAGTAGAAGGCAGGCGCGAAGAGGTAGCGGCCGAAGACACGCTTTTCCCAGATCGCGCCGGTGATCATGATCGCGTAGAGGAAGAGCGTCTTCACGACCACCGACACCGACGCGGCGAACAGCCCCTGCCCCGTCGAGAGCGTGCGGATCACGAGCGCGAGGCTCACGACGAAGACGAGGAACTGGGCCGGCGCCAGGATGCCCTGCACGAGCGTCCACGGCGTGGAGTCGCGGCGGACGCGCTCCTCGGGCGTGTAAAGCGGGCGGTGTGCCTTCCCCGTCATGACGTCGACCTTACGGAACCGCTCCGTGACTGTCAAGCTGGATTGACGTAAACTTGGATTTACACTTTCCGGATCGCATGGTACTCAATGAGCGAAGGCTACAAATGACGACCATTCAAAGCCCGGCGCGCCTCGAAGAGGCCTCCGACTCCGACACGCCGCTCGAGGCCCGCCCGGCCCGGAGCCTCCCCTCGCCTGCGGCTGTGCTCGAGCTGCTCAAGCCCGTGACGTGGTTTGCGCCGATGTGGGCACTTGGGTGCGGCGTGGTCTCGGCGGGCGTGCCCATCGTCGCCAACTGGCGCTCGATCGCCGGCGCGGTGGTCCTCGCAGGGCCGCTCGTCTGCGGAACGAGCCAGGCGTGCAACGACTGGTTCGACCGCCATGTCGACGCCATCAACGAGCCGAAGCGACCGATCCCCTCGGGCCGCATCCCGGGCCGTTGGGGCCTCTACATTGCGCTCGCGTGGAGCGCGCTCTCGCTCGCGGTCGGCGCGGCGCTCGGACCATGGGTGCTCGTCGCCGCGGTGGTCGGCCTCGTGCTCGCGTGGGCGTACAGCGCTCCGCCCCTGCGCCTCAAGTTGAACGGATGGTGGGGCAACACGGCGGTCGGCCTCTGCTACGAGGGCCTGCCCTGGTTCACGGGCGCCGCGGCGCTCGCCGCGCATCGCCTCCCCGACGCGCGCATCGTCTGGCTCGCGCTCCTCTACAGCGCGGGCGCGTTCGGCATCATGGTGCTCAACGACTTCAAGGCGATCGAGGGCGACCAGAAGCTCGGCATCCGGACGCTGCCCGTGCAGCTCGGCGTACGCCGCGCCGCGATCGTGGCGTGCGCGGTCATGGCGGTGCCGCAGTTCGCGGTCCTCGGGCTCCTCGTGAGCAGCGGCCGCCTCTTCGAGGCCAAGGTCGTCGCCGCGCTGGTCGTCGCGCAGGCCGTGATGATGCCGATGTTCGTGCGCCAGCCGCGCAAGCGCGCGCCGCTCTACAACGCCACTGGCACCTCCTTTTACGTCGCCGGCATGCTGGTGAGCGCGTTCGCGATGCGCGCCCTCCTCCTCGGTAAGCCCTGAACCATGGCCAATCAATCCTCGAAAGGAAACACGATGAGCGACTTCAACGTCCTGCGCGGCTGGAGTGACGAGGCCTTCGACGTGGTGGTGGTGGGCGGCGGGCCCTCGGGCGCGACGGCCGCGGACGACCTGGCACGCGCCGGGCGCTCGGTGCTGCTGCTCGACAAGGCGGGGCGCATCAAGCCCTGCGGCGGCGCCATCCCGCCTCGCCTCATCAAGGACTTCGAGATCCCCGATCACCTGATCTGCGCGCAGATCCGCGGCGCGCGGATGATCGCGCCCAGCCACCAGGTCGTCGACATGCCGATCGATGGCGGCTACGTGGGGATGGTCGATCGCGACGTCTTCGACGAGTTCCTGCGCGCTCGCGCCGCGCAGAACGGCGCGGTCCGGCGCACCGGCGTCTTCGAGAAGATCACCCGTGACGAGCTCGAGCCGGAGCGCGGAGCGACCGTCCACTACCGCACGCCCGAGGGCGCGCTCGGCGCGGTGCGCGCGCGCCTGGTGATCGGGGCTGACGGCGCGCTCTCGCAGGTCGCCCGCCAGGAGGTGGCGGCCAAGGGCGCGAAGTGCGTGTTCGCGTACCACGAGATCGTCCGCGCCCCCGCGGAGACGAGCCGCGCGCGCGCCACCACCTACAACGGCGCGCGCTGCGACGTGATCTACGACGGGGTCACGTCCCCCGACTTCTACGGCTGGGTCTTCCCCCACGGCGACACCGTGAGCATCGGCTCGGGGAGCGCGAAGAAGGGGTTCAACCTCAAGACCTCGGTGAAGACGCTGCGCGAGCAGGCGGGCCTCACCGACGTGAAGACGCTCCGGCGCGAGGGTGCGCCCATCCCCATGAAGCCGCTGTCGCGCTGGGACAACGGTCGCGACGTGGTGCTGGCGGGCGACGCCGCGGGCGTGGTGGCGCCGGCCTCGGGCGAGGGGATCTACTACGCGATGGTCGGCGGGCGCCTCGCTGCCGAGGCAGGCGCGAAGTTCCTCGACACGAGCGACGTGCGCGCGCTCAAGCTGGCGCGCAAGACGTTCATGAAAGCGCACGGGCGCGTGTTCCTCATCCTCGGGATCATGCAGTACTTCTGGTACTCGAGCGACAAGCGGCGCGAGAAGTTCGTGAACATCTGCAAGGACAAGGACGTCCAGGAGCTGACCTGGGAGTCCTACATGAACAAGGAGCTGGTGCGGAAGAAGCCCATGGCCCACGTGCGCATCTTCTTCAAGGACATGGCGCACCTGCTCGGCATCGCCGCTCCTTCGTGATCGCGTGAGCGAATGAAGGAGCTGTTCGATAGCGGGCGCTTCGTCGACGTGGCGCTCGTCGCGGTCGCGCTCGAGCTCCTCCTCCTCTTCTACGTGCGCCGCCGCACGGGCCGCGGCCTCCGCCCGCTGGACGTCGTGGGCAACCTGGCCGCGGGGGCGATTCTCCTGATCGCCGTCCGCTGCGTGGTGACGGGCACCGACTACCGCATCACGCTGTCGCTGCTCACCCTCTCGTTCCCCGCGCACCTCTACGACCTCGTGCGCCGCTCCCGCACCGCCACCTGACCCGATCACCCCCGCGGGGTGACGCGGCGTTTGGCGTCCATCAGGCGAAGGATCATCGGCGTGAGGATGAGCTGCATCGCCAGATCCATCTTGCCTCCGGGGACCACGATGATGTTCGGGCGCGACATGAACGAGCCCGAGATCATCGACAGCAGGTACGGAAAATCGATGCCCTTGGGGTTCGCGAAGCGGATCACCACGAAGCTCTCGTCGGCAGTGGGGATGTAGCGGGCCACGAACGGGTTCGAGGTATCGACCGTCGGCACGCGCTGGAAGTTCACGTGCGTCCGCGAGAACTGCGGGCAGATGTAGTTCACGTAGTCCGGCATGCGCCGCAGGACGGTGTCGACCACGGCCTCGGTGGAGTAGCCGCGGCGCGACTTGTCACGATGGAGCTTCTGGATCCACTCCAGGTTGATGATCGGGACGACCCCGATGAGCAGGTCGGCGTGGCGTGCGATGTCGACGCCATCGTCGACCACGGCGCCGTGGAGGCCCTCGTAGAACAGGAGATCGGTGCCGGGCAGGAGATCCTCCCACGCCGTGAACGTGCCCGGTGCCTGGCCGTAGGGCGCGGCCTCTTCCTCGTCGTGGAGGTACTTGCGGCTCCTCCCGACCCCCGTCTCCGAGTACGAGCGGAACAGGCTCTCGAGCTCGGGGAAGAGGTTCGAGTAGGGCCCGAAGTGGCTGTAGTGCTCGTTGCCTTCGGCGGCCGCCTTCGCCAGCTCGGTCTTCATCTGCAGACGGTCGAAGCGATGGAAAGAGTCGCCTTCGACGATCGCCGCCTCGATCCCTTCACGTCGGAAGATCCACTGGAACGTCCGCGTGACGGAGGTGGTTCCGGCTCCCGAGGAGCCCGTGACGGCGATGACGGGGTGGCGCGCAGACATGGTTCTCCGGTCTCTCCGAATCAGCGAATGGGGAAGAGCGAGCGTTGGTTGAACAGCGGGGACGTGAACTCGCGGTCGAGGCCCTGATCCTTCTCCATGTGGTAGCGCTCGACGCGCTCTACCTCCTCGCGCGAGCCGAGCACGACCGGCACGCGCTGCCGGAGGTCGCTCGGGACGACCTCGAGGATGCGCCCGCGTCCCGTCGAGGCTGCGCCGCCGGCCTGCTCGACGAGCATCGCGAGCGGGTTCGCCTCGAAGACGAGGAGGTTGCGGCCCTCGCCCGAGCCCTCACGGGTGTCGGCGGGGTACATGAAGAGACCGCCGCGCACGAGGATGCGATGCACCTCGGCGACGAACGAGGCGATCCAGCGCATGTTGAAGTCGTCGCCGCGGGGGCCGTCCTTGCCCTGGACGCACTCGTCGACGTAGCGCTGCACCGGTGACTCCCAGAAGCGCGCGTTCGACGTGTTCACCGCGAACTCGCGCGTGGTCTCGGGGATGGTGAGGTTCGGATGCGTCAGGATGAACTCGCCGAAGCCGCGGTTGAGCGTGAAGCCGTACACGCCGCGCCCGACGGTGAGGACGAGCATCGTGGTCGGGCCGTAGATCGCGTAGCCGGCGGCGACCTGCTTGGTGCCCGGCTGGAGAAAGTCGCTCGCCGTCGGCACAGCGACGTGATCCGGTGCGCGCAGCACCGAGAAGATGCTGCCCGCCGAGACGTTCACGTCGACGTTCGACGCGCCGTCGATGGGCGTGCAAACCACCAGGTAGCGGCCGATCGGCTGCGCGGTGCTGACCGCGACCGGCGACGCCCCATCCCGTGACGCGATGCCGGCGAGGCTCCCGCCGCGATCGAGCGTGCGCATGAAGATGTCGTTCGCTGCGATCTCGAGCGAGACCTGAGGAACGGCCCCGGTGCTGCCCTCGCCGATGAGCCACGCGATGCGCTTGCACGCGATGCGCAGCCCGATCAGCAGCGAGCTGAACATCCCGCTCGCGCCGGGCGAACGCCGCTGCTCGTCGACGATCCATTCGCTTACCGTCGTCTCGCGCTCAGGCATCATGGGGTCCTCCGTTGGAGTAGCGCCACGAGCCCCTCGAGCGAGACGTGAGCGCCGCCGGCGCGCGCCGCGGCGTCGCCCTCGAGCGGCCGCTCCGGATCCCCGAGGTGCGGGAGGAGCAGGTCGGCCGCGCTGAGATCGTCGCCGCGAGCCCAGGCGGTGGGGGTCACCACCGTGAAGAGCTGCGCGGCTTTGGCGGCGGTGAGGCCCGGGAGCGAGTCCTCGAACGCGACGACGCGCTCCGGTCCGAGGCCGAGCCGGGAGAGCGCGAGGAGATAGACGTCGGGCGCAGGCTTCTTCGCCGGCACCATGTCGCCGCAGGCGATGACGGCGAGGCGGTCCACGGCGCCCGCGCCGAGCCCGGCGGTCATGAGCGCGTGGACGTTCGCCTCGGTGGTGGTGGTGGCGATGCCCACGGGGATCTTGGCGTCCCACGCGGCGCGAATGAGCCGGGCGATGCCCGGTAGCAGCGGCACCCCCCCCGCAGCGACCAGCGCCTCGTAGCGCTTCGTCTTCGTGCGGTGCAGATCGGGGAGGATGCGCATGAGGCGCGCGGTATCGGCGGCCTTGCTCTCGAAGTAGTGCGCGAGTCGCTCCTTGCCGCCCGTAACGCGGAGCAGCACGTGGTACTCGTCGGGCTCCCAGGAGAACGGAAGGCCGTGATCGCGGAACGCGCCATTGAACGCCTGGCGATGGCTCTCCTCGGTATCCGCGAGCGTGCCGTCGACGTCGAAGAGGAGCGCGGAGATGGTCATGACGGGTCCTTGCTCTCGGTGAAGACGCGGCTGCCGCGGAGATCCTCGGCCTCGATGGTCATCAGGACATCCGCGGTGATCGACGTGCCGCGCGCTGCGAAGAGTCGATTCGCCTGGCGGAGCCGCGCGCGATCGAGCGCGTTGCGCACCGAGCGCGCGTTCGCGAAGTGCGGGCGCTCCTTGCGCAGGTCGATGTACTCGACGAGCGCCTCGCGCGCCGACGCGCTGAGTCGGTAGTGCAGCCCCTCGAGCATGATATCGGCGATCGAGAGCAGCTCGCCCGACGAGTAGTCGGGAAAATCGATGTGGTGGGCGACGCGCGAGGAGAGGCCCGGGTTCGCGCGGAAGAACGTGTCCATGCGCTCCTTGTAGCCGGCGAGGATCACCACCAGGTCGTCGCGCTGGTTCTCCATCACCTGGAGGAGGATCTCGATCGCTTCCATCCCGTAGTCCCGCTCGTTCTCGGGGCGGTACAGGTAGTAGGCCTCGTCGATGAACAGCACGCCGCCCATGGCGCGCTTCAAGACCTCCTTGGTCTTCGGCGCGGTGTGGCCGATGAACTGACCGACGAGATCGTCGCGCGTCACGGCGACGAGGTGCCCTTTCCGCGAGTAGCCGAGGCGGTAAAGGATCTCTGCCATGCGGTTCGCGACGGTGGTCTTGCCGGTGCCGGGGTTGCCCGTGAACGACATGTGGAGCGACGGCGGCGCCGAGGTGAGCCCCAGCAAGCGCCGCGCCCGATCCACGACCAGCAGCGCCGCGATCTCACGGATGCGCGTCTTCACTGGTATGAGGCCGACGAAGGTCGCGTCGAGCCCGTCGAGCAGCTCGGGGAGGCCGGCCTCGCGCGACAGGGCATCGAGATCGATGGAAGGGGCGTCACTCATCGCGCGTCAGCCCAACTGGGCGTACTGTTCTCCTTGGGCGAAGGTAACGAAGACCAACGACGAAGGCCGCAACCCTTTCGAGTTGCGGCCTTGCGACGCGCGATCGCGCGAAGGGACTTGACGACTACTCGTCTTCCATTCCTCCGGGCGCCTTCTCCCCGTTCTTCTCCCAGACCTTCACGTTCTGGTCGGGATCGAGCTCGCCGCGCCGTGCAGTGTCGTGCAGCGTGTAGGCGAAGAAGACGCCGATGAAGAAGATCGTCGAGACGAAGATGAGCGCGTTGAACTTGTTGTCCCAGCGCAGGTGCATGAAGAACGTCACCACCAGCGAGGCCTTCAGCGTCGCGATGAGGACCACGAGGTAAATGTTGAGCTTGCCGAGGTCGACGTACGACTGACCGACCGTCATCCCGGTCAAGAAGAGCAGGCCGACGAAGATCGCGACGTAGAATGCGACCGAGGAGACGTGCGCGTGGACCGCGCCGTCGTCGGCGTGCCCGTGGGCGTCGTGTGCGTCCGTGCTGGTAGACATGACGGCGTCCTATTCAGATCAGGTAGAGCAGGGGGAACAGGTAGATCCAGACCAGGTCGACGAGGTGCCAGTAGAGCGCCACGATGTCGACGGGCGTGAAGTACTCCTTCGAGAAGTCGCCACGGTTATTCCGGATCCAGATCCAGACCAAGACGCCGATACCGATGAGCACGTGGATGCCGTGCACCCCCGTCATCATGAAATAGATGCCGAAGAACGTGCCCGTGTTCTCGGGCAGCGCCGGCGCGCCTTGCACGAGGTGCTCGGCGTGCGGGTGGAAGAAGCGCCCCGGCAGGAGGCCGCCCTCGAACTTGTGCTTGTACTCGAAGAACTTGATGACGAGGAACATGCATGCGCATGCGATCGTCGTCAGGATGAGCCGACCGGTCAGCTTGCGGTTGCCCACCTGCGCGGAGCGCACCGCGAGCGCGATGGTCAGCGACGAGAAGAGGAGGACCACGGTGTTCGTCGCGCCCATCTCCTTGTTCAGCTGGTGGGCTGCGGCCTTGAACATCTCCGGGTACCAGTTGCGGTACACCCCGTAGGCGACGAAGAGGCCGCTGAAGAACAGCAGCTCCTGCGCGAGGAACGCCCACATACCGAGCTTCGCCGCATCGAACTGCTGCGTCGGCGTCTCGAAATGGTGGGCGAGCCACTTGGGCCCGTGATGCCCATCCCCGTGCCCGGCCGTGCTCATTCGCCGGTTCCTTCAGCGTGCTTCGCCGCGGTCGACGTCGCGTGGCCGGTGGCGGGAAACAGCGGATCGTCGTAGCCGTCGTAGAGCTCGTCGTCCGTGGCCAGCTGGTAATCGTACTGGCCGCGCGTCAGGACCGGGTCCTTGACGAAGTTGTACAGGGGCGGCGGGGAAGGCGTCATCCACTCGAGCGCCGCCGAGCCCCACGGGTTGCGCGGCGCCGGCTTTCCGCCGATGAGCGAGCGGGTCAGGTTGATGAGAACGATGATGAAGCCCAGTCCGAGGACCCATGAGCCGACCGTGGAGACCTGGTGGAGTTGCTCGAACTTCGGCAGGTAGTCGTAGTAGCGGCGCGGCATGCCACGCGAGCCGAGCACGAACTGCGTGATGAACGTCACGTTGAAGCCGATGAAGACCAGGAACCAGCCGATCTTGGCCAGCCCCTCCTCGTACATCTTGCCGGTGAACTTGGGCCACCAGTAGTGGAGGCCGCCGAAGAAGCCCATCACCGTGCCGCCGACCATGACGTAGTGGAAGTGCGCGACGACGAAGTACGTGTCGTGAAGGTGCACGTCGACCGCGAGCATGCCGAGGAAGAGGCCGGTGAGGCCGCCGACCGTGAAGAGGAAGAGGAACGAGAGCGCCCAGAGCATGGGCGACTGCAGCGAGATCGACCCCTTGTAGAGCGTCGCGACCCAGTTGAAGATCTTCACGCCGCTGGGGATGGCCACCAGGAACGTGAGCGCGCTGAA
>JAYTBL010001059.1:0-6249 GCA_043736975.1 Polyangiaceae bacterium | reverse complement strand
TGTTCCAGCTCGCGCTCCAGATGGGCGGCGTGTTCGCCGCGACCCACGCCTTGACGTTCGGCTTGCCGCCGTTCTTCGCGGTGACGTCCTCGATGAAGGCGCGGATGCGGCCCGCGGTGATCTCGTACTTGTCGAGCGAGACCGCCTTGCCGGGGCGCGCGGCGTCGTTGAAGCCGGGGACCGGCAGCGTCTTGCAGCAGCTCTCGCGCACGTCGGCGTTGTCGGCGAGCTCGACGGCGCCGCAGGTGTCGCCGCCGAGGTGCGGCTTGCAGCTCGGGATGTCGATGCACTTCTTCTGGTAGTTGCAGGCGCCGAGGCAGTCGCCGTCGGCGGTGCACGCGAGGCCCGCCGCGCAGGTCTTGCCGCTCTTACCGCCGCAGTCGATGTCGGTCTCGGTGCCGTTCTTCACGCCGTCGTCGTTGCGCGGGGCGACGCAGAGCTTCTTGTCGGGCGGGCAGTAGCCGTCGGTGCAGTCCCCGTCGATGACGCAGGCCTTGCCGTTCGCGCACGCCGGCGCGTTGGGGCCGCCGCAGTCGATGTCGGTCTCGTCACCGTTCTTCTTGCCGTCGGTGGGGCCGGGCGGCCCATCGGGCGCGACCGCACACTTGCCGCTCGCGCAGAGGCCCGTCTTGCAGTCCTTGTCGAGCTCGCATGCGTCGCCCTCGTTGCACTGCGTCGCGACGCCGACGCCGCACGGCTTGCCGTCGGGCGCGCCGCACGCGGCGTTCTCGCACTTGCCGCTCGCGCACTCCGCGCCCGCCGTGCAGCCGGACCCCGTGCACTTTGCGGCGCAGATGCCGCCGCAGTCGATCCCTTCTTCACCGTCGTCTTTCGCGCCGCTGCTGCAGCCCGGCGCGGCAGCTTCCGACGACGCCGACGAGCACGCCGGCACGAAGAGGACGCCTGCGAGGAGCAGAGCGCCAGCGGCGAGAACGGAATGGGCTCGAATCACGATCCAGATCTGTCACGGCGCGCGCGCACGCGCTCGCCGAAATCGACCGTTCGCGATCGCCGTTCCCCGCAAAATACAGGTGGATCGTGCGTGTTCCAGCCGGGCGCGGCGCGCGGGTGGATCGGGGTTCATCCGATTCGGTTCAGATCCTTCACGATGTTCGAGGTGAGCGACACGCCGGAGCGCCGTCCTCGCTCACCGCGGACGCAAAACTTCGCCAGGGCGGCGCGAGCCATCGTGAAGGATCTGAACCGAATCGGGAGACCCCCGTCGCCGCCGCCCGAGGGTCGATCGGCGTGAATAGATGGGCGGCTTCGACGTCGCGGCGGGCGGCCGCGGGCATGGTGTCGCGGGGATCTGCGGCGCTGCTAAGCTTCCCTTCATGGTGCGTGGGAACCCCTTATTGCTCTTCTGCTTCTTCACCACGATCGGCGCGTGCGCGACGGGCGGCGGGCAGGCCGACCCCGCGCCGGTCGCCGCCGATCCCGCGCCCGCGGAGGATGCGTCCGCGCCCGACGCCAGAGGCCGCGACGAGAACTTCAGCTTCGCGCTCGGCTCGCTCCCCGCGACGCTCGAGGTCGTGCAAGGGCTCGCGGTCAAGATCAAGATCGACCTCGTGCGCGGCAAGACGATGCTCGCTCCCGTGGAGATCAAGCTCCGCGACTTCCGCGACGGGATCACCGCCACGCCGGTGTCGATCACCGGCGACTCCGGCGAGATCGAGATCTCGGCGCCGAGCGCGGCGCCCCAGGGCCCGGCCGCCGGTACCATCGAGGCCTCGGCGGTCGACCCCAAGGACCCCACGCGCGTCTTCAAGGTCGCGCTGCCGCTGAAGGCGCTGGTGCGCGGCGCGCCCGGCGCGGTCGACACCACCTACGGCACCGCGGGGATCGTGCGCGACGTCTTCGGCGCCGGCAACGACGCGCGGATCGATGATCTCGTCCTCGCTCCCGACGACAGCGTCTACATCGTGGCGCACTGCGCGGCGGCTGGCGTCTGCGTGCGGCACCTCGATGCCTCGGGAAAGATCGACATGACCTACGGCGGCGGAGGCACCGCGACCCTCGCGCTCGTCTCTCCGCACCAGGCGGCGCTGCAGTCCGACGGCAAGCTCGTCATCGTCGGCGGGACGCCGCCTTCCACCGCGATGATCGGGCGGCTCGACGCGAAGGGAGTTCCGGACGGCAGCTTCGGCACCGGACCCGCGGGCTCGGGGACGAGCGTGGTCCAGAGCGGCGGCCTCAACGGGCTCAACGAGGGGCTGGTCGCCGTCGCCATCCGCGCCGACGGCGACATCTTCGCCGCATGGGACAACAACCACGACACGATCTACAAGAACGGGCTGATGCGCATCGCGCCCAACGGCACGCTGCGCGCCGAGTACGGCGCTGGCGGCACCAGCCGCAATGCGCCGGGGCGCTCGACGGCGATGCTCGTTCGCAACGACGTCAAGAGCCCGTCGAAGGGCAACGTCGCGCTGGTGTGGGTAGACACCACCGCCGTGAAGAGCCTCGGCTTCATGCAGACCAACGGCGACACGGGCGGCGTCGATCCCCTCATCGGCCCCACGCCGAAGACCTACGCGCTCTCGCAAGCGTGGCGCCCCACGCAGGGCGCCTACGGCCTCGTCGAGCTCGCCGACGGCTCCATCGTGACCCCCATACTCGGCGGGGGCGGGGTCTACCTCGTGAAGCTCAGCGCGGTGGGCGGGCTGGTCGCGGGCTTCGGCAGCGGCGGGATCGCCGGACCCTTCACCAGCTCCCGGCCGAATGCCGAGCCGAACGGGATCGCCGTCCTGCCCGACGGCAAGCTGCTCGTCTCGATCGGCCACGAGGGCGGCCTCGAGCTCCTGCGCTTCACGACCACCGGCGCGCTGGATCCCGGTTTCGGCACGAACGGCCGGATCACGCAGCTCACCGGCACGAACAGCGTCGGGCGCAAGGTGGTCGTGCAGAAGAGCGGGCGCATCCTCGCGGGCAGCTCGACGCTGACCGCACCGATCGACAGCGGCGTCAGCGCGTTCTGGCCCTGACTCAGGGCGTGAAGAAGCCGGCGTTGGGACCGGGCGCGACGCGGCCCTGGCTGGCGCGGATCGCCGACTGGCTCACCATGCGGAAGACCTTCCGGATCGCGCTCGGCGTCGCCTGCGCCTGCACCGCGATGCAGCCGTCGGGCACGCCCATCTCCTTCGCCACCTTCTGGAAGTCGGCGGCGCCGACGCCCACGAACGCCAGCGTGAACTGCTCGGAGGCGAGGAGATCGCGGCTGATGCGCTCGCAGTCCGAGACGCGGCGCTTCGAGCCGACGTCCTCACCGTCGGTGATGATCACCACCACGCTCTTGCACGGCGTGCCCGAGCTGCGGAGCTGCTCGGCGTAGGCGACGTTGGCGAGCAGCGCGTCGCACCACGTGTCGTAGAGACGCGTGCAGCCGAGGCCGCGGTAGGTGTGCTGGTCGAGGCGGGTGACGTCGCCCAAGCCGACGTACGAGTGGACGACGCGCACGTCGTCGTTGAACGTCCAGAGCGCCATCAGGATCGACTCCTTCTCGCGCGTCTCGCCGAGCGCATCGACGAGGAGGTTCTGACCCTCGCGCACCGCGTCCTCGAGGCCGCGATCGTGGATGCTCGACGAGGCGTCGACCAGCAAGGTCACGAGCGTGACATCGGAGGCGACGATGTCCTCGGCGTCCTTGCCGGCGGCGCCGGCGATGACGACCGCGCCGAGGTTGCCGGTGAGCAGCGCCGAGGTGGCGGGGCTGATGGTGCCCTTCTGCGCGGCGGAGGCGAGGAGCGAGGGGAGGCTCTGCGGGGGGGGCTTGGTGTGGTTCGACATGGCTGGCTCCTTTGCTTTCACGCGATGGGGTCGGTGGTCTTGACGATGTTCATGCCCGCGGCCTTCAGCTCGATGAAGGCCTGGTCGGCGATGCGCGGGAAGTCGAGCGCCGGCGGCAGCGGATCGAGCGCCGGGGCGGGCACGGGGCTGGTGGCGTCCTCGAGGATGTAGATCTTCTCCATCAGGGTGGGATCGGTGTCGGCGATGTGCTCCTTCATGTCCTTCAGCGTCGAGAGCACGCAGTGCGACTTCGCCTGGCCGAACACGTAGACGCGATCGAACTCCATCAGCATCTTGAAGAAGGCCGCGTTGAAGGTGCCCACGCTCTTGCCGCCCAGCTCGCGGACCTCGGGCGCGAGCACCGAGTAGTTCTCGGTCATCGCGTGCGTGCCCTTGGTCTCGAAGTGCGTCTGCGACGACCGGACCAGCGCGTGGAACATCGCGGCCTCCATGAGCGCCGGCACCAGCGCGTGGCTCACGCCGCCCAGCAGCGTGTGGTACGGCCACACCGTCAGCGAGTATTTGCCCGCGGCCTCGAGGCGCTTCACGTACTCGAGGCACTCCGCGGGGTGCGCGACCGGCTTCCACTTGCCCGCGCGCACGTCGCTGAGCGCGATGTTGGTGAAGGGGGCGGGGTGATTGCCGGCGTCGTCGATCCACCACGCGGGGTGGAAGATCTGGAAGACGCGGTGCGTGTCGAGCGAGAACGCGACCTGGGTGATGCGATCGAGGTTCCGGTAGAGCCACGCGATGGTGCGCGAGGTGTCCTCGACCGCGCCCGGCACGAAGAGGCTCGCGCCCGGCGTGCAGAAGCCGACCTGGCAGTCGATACCGAACGCCGCGATGCGCAGCTTGTCGCTGGCCGAGGGTGCGATCTTGGTCGACCGCTTGTAGGCGTCGGCCGCCTCGGCCACGAGCGCGACGCGCTCGACGTAGATGTCCCGGACCTTGGACGGATTGTAGAACGTGGGCAGCGGCATCATGATGACGGATTCCCTTCGAATGTGAGGTGGACGATCTCGTCGTGCGTCACGACGTAGACGGAACCTCCCGGGCCGACAAGGAGGTCGGCGTCGGGGGGGACGAGGTCGCGCGTCTCGGGGAACGCGCGGATGGGGACGAACGAGCGGGTGGCGCGGTCGGCGCGCACCAGGACCAGGCCGTCGTCGGTAGGGACGAGGATCGCGCCGCTGGCGAGGCACTTGCCCGAGATCCCCGCGAGGATCGCCGAGGAGCCGGCGGGGCCGGTCTCGGTGGCGAGGAGCTCGCCGCGCGCGTCGACCATGTGCGCGACGTGGATGACGCGCCCCGCCTGCTCGGTGGCAGCGCAGAAGAGCGCGTGTCCGTCGTCGAAGGCGACGCTCCACTCCACGAGCTTCCCCTCGAGATGAGGGAGCGCGAGCTGGCGGAGCGGGCCGCGGCGCGTGTCGAAGAGGAACGACATGGTGACGAGGCCCGCGCGATAGAAGGCGAAGCCGAGGCTCGCCGACACGCTCACGTGCGTCTGCCCCTCGAGGATCTGCCCGATGCGCGTTCCGTCAGCGGTGCGCGAGAGCCAGTCGCCGTCGATGCGCACCAGCGCGTCGTTCTGCCGAGGATCGGGCGCGCTCGCGACGATCGCGGCGCGGAGCCGGCCGACGGTCCGGACCGCGGCGGGCACGGGCACCCGCACCGTGCACGCGGGGCAGATCCGCCGCGCATGCTCGACGCCGCACGCGCAGCGGACGAAGCGCGAGGCGAGGACCGAGGCGGGGAGGGGAGCGCGCGCGTCGCGGTCGAAGACGCTGGTGAAGAACGTGAGCGCGTCGTCGCAGAGGACGTCGGGCCGGAGCGCGGCGTGAGGGAGCTTGACGTCGCCGCGCAGGATGCTGTGTCGCCCCTCGGCGCGGCGCAGCAGGGTGGGGAAGGAGGCGTGCGCGCCGCCGTAGGGGTGCACGTAGAGGAGCGACGTGAAGAGCAGGACCGCGAGCGCATACCAGTCCGACTCCTGCGAGAGCGCGGCGCGTTGCGCGAGATCCACGCCGTAGAGCCGGGGATCGAGGAAGCGCTCGTGCGCCACGGTGCAGGGGAAGCCGCGCCACTGCATCGAGTCGGCGTCGATGAACCAGGGCTGCCACGGGGCGTTGCCGAGCGGCGGCGTGAGCACCACGTTGCCGTCGTTGAGATCGCCGACCACCACGCCCTGCGCGTGGAGCTGCGCGACGGTGGTAGAGAGCTCACGGAACACGCCCAGCACCTCGGGCGCGCGCATCGCGCCGTCGCGCCACTTGCGCTGGCCGAGGCGGTGGGCGTCGACCGCGCCCTCGAGCGCGCGCATAGCGTAGCCGATCATGACGCCCCTTTCGTCGGTGCAGAGATCGAGCGGGCCGATCACGCGGCCGGGCATGGTGGTGGGGAAGGCGGCGAGCTTCTTGCGGCGCGCGTCGGTCATGGTGAAGAACAGCTTCACCGCGCGATCGCCGA
>JAYTBL010001058.1:0-6250 GCA_043736975.1 Polyangiaceae bacterium | reverse complement strand
CAGGCGTACGGCGGGAGGACCCGCCGCTACCTGCGCCATCGCGTGTGGCGCACGCTGCGCCGCGCAGGGCAGAACCGCGACCTCGACTACATCAAGCTGGCGGTGGGGGTGCTCCTGCCCTTCACCGACGACGACGCAGCCGAGCCGCGCGCAGGCTACAACACCAGCTACGACCGGTTCGCGCCGTTCATCGCGCTGAACCACGTGCTCTACGAGAACAGCCCGCGCTACGAGCCCTCGCCGAGCCGCAGCACCTTCCGCCTCAAGCGCGGCGTGCGCGCGGGCGGGCCGCCGCCGGCGGTGCGCGAGGAGGCGTTCCCCACGCTATGGGAGCAGCGCCCGGAGGGGCTCGTTCACCTCCTCGCCGAGAGCGCGTGCCTACCGGTCCACGAGTTCGCGGCGAAGACCATCCGCGCGGTGCCTGCGTTCCTCGAGCAGCTGGACATCGACGACCTCGTGATGCTGCTCGGGCGCCCGTACGAGGTCACGGCACGCCTCGGGCTCGAGATCGCGGAGCGCCGCTACGACCGCAACGCCCCCAACCTCGCGCTGCTCCTCGGCATGGCGCGGTCGATCTACCAGCCCGCGCGCAGCAAGGCGTTCACCTGGCTCGACGAGCAGCGGGCGCGCGTCCTCGCCGACACGGCGCTGGTCGCCGACCTCGTGCTCGCGCCCCACGCCGATACGCGCGATTTCGCGCGGCGGATGCTGCGCTCCACGGCGCTGCCGCCCGAGGCGGGCTCGGCGCTGGTGGCGCGCATCGTCGCGGCGATGCTGCGCCTGGGCGGGACGCCCGCGGACGACCTGCGCGCGCGCGACGCCACGCAGACGCTGGTGACTACCTTGGCGCCGCACCTCGCGACCATCGGGCACGAGGTGGTGAAGGATCTGCTCGCGCACCGCCTCTCCGGCGTGCAGGAGCTCGGCGCCGAGCTCCTGCTGCGCGCCGCCGCCGATCCCCGCGCCCCCGGCATCCCCGACGAGGTGATGGTCCAGATCCTCCACTCGGAGCACGAGAACGTGCGCGCGGTGGGGCTCCGCCTCCTCGCCGAGCTGCCCGACGCGACCCTCGCGAAGATGGAGCTGCTGCTGGTGCGGCTCTCCACCGACAAGAACGCGGATCTGCGCAATGCCTCGCGGCCCATCGTGAAACGTGTGGCGACCGCCTATCCTGCAGCGGGCGAGACCATCGCGCGCGCGCTCGTCGAGGCGCTGCTGCGGCGCAAGCTGCCCGAGGAGGCGCCCAGCCACGTGCTGCGGGTGCTGAAGGAGGATCTCTTCGACCTCGTGGTGGGCCTCCCCACCGACGACGTGTGGCGCCTGCTCCAGTCCGGCTCGGCGCACGCGCAGGAGCTGGGCGGGCTGCTCCTGCAACGGGTCGAGCCCTCCACGCTGCAGGTCGACCAGATCGCGAAGCTCGCGAGCCACGACATCCTCTCGGTGCGCCAGGCGGCGTGGGCGTTCTACGACAAGAGCGAGGCGCGCATCCGCGGCAGCATGGCCGAGGCCTCGCGCATCCTGGACGCGAAGTGGGAGGACTCGCGCACCTTCGCGTTCGGCTTCTTCCGCGATCGCCTCGGTCCCGACGCGTTCGACGCCGACGTGCTCGTCACCATCCTCGACAGCGTGCGCGAGGACGTGCAGGCCTTCGGCCGCGAGCTCGCGCAGAAGTACTTCAAGGACGAGGACGGGCCGGTCCTCATGACCAAGCTCTCCGAGCATCCCTCGGTGGCGGTGCAGCGCTTCACCACCAACTACCTCACGCGCTACGCGGCCGGCGACAGCGCGCGGCTCGCTGTGATGATGCCCTACTTCACGAGCGTGCTCTCGCGGGTGAACCAGGGGCGCGTCGCCAAGCAGCGCGTGCTCGCGTTCCTCGAGGAGGAGGGGGGCAAGAGCGAGGAGGCGGCGCGCCTGGTGCTCGGCATCCTCCATCGCATCTCCGCCACCATCGCCGTCGAGTACCGCGGCGCGGCCATCGCCGCGATGGTGGCCATCCATCACACCCAGCCGGGCGTCATGCTGCCGCTGCGCATCAAAGAACCCGAGCTGCGAGGACGGAATGGAATTCCAGTACTCGTATAAGACCTCGTCGGCGATCGACAACGGCCCGTACCGGACGGCGATGTCGTTCAGTCCCGACGTCACGCGCGAGCCGACGTATTTCACGGGCGAGCTCCGCAAGCCGATCGCGTTCCGCGAGGCGATGAGCGCGCTGCACGACGTCGTGGTCTCCGACCTGCGCTTCAAGCCGAAGGACAAGACCGCCTACAAGGAGTGGGCGGCGAAGCAGGAGCTCATCGACTGGGACGAGATTGCCCGCCAGCGCTCCGGCAACGCGGGGCAGCTGAAGGATCTCCAGGCCCAGCTGAGCGCGCTCCAGGTGCGCGCCTCGCAGCGGATGCAGCCGTTCTACCGCGCGCGGCAGAAGTACTTCGATTGGCTCTATCAGAAGGATCGCGACGCCTGGTTCGTGCTGGATCCGGTCATCACCGTCCATCCCGACGAGGTGTTCTTCGAGTGCTTCTCGCAAGACGAATCGAGCTACGGCCGGCTCGGCGCCAGCTACGAGGTATTCCAGAACATCGGCGCGCTCTCCTGCGGCACCACCAACATCGATTATTCGGCGGCGCTCTACGAGGAATTCCAGAAGATCCGTAGTTACAAGACCACGAGGTTCGGAATCGATCCCAGCGGCTTCGAGGTCAGGACCACCAACGAGGAAGACTTCAAGGAGGTGAAGATCGACCTCCCCGACTCCTGGGTCCGCGGGTTCCTCCAGGTGAACAGCGCGATGGCGCTACCCGCGCGCGCGTTCGATCTGCACCCGATGGACGTGCACAACGTCTGTCACCTGCTGCGGCGCCATCGCGAGAAGCTGGGGCCCCGTTCGATGCGCTGGCATCTCACGCCGGGCCAGCCGGTGCGCGTGACGTTCGATCCCTGGGGCACCGAGATCGTCTGCCGGCGCTCGATCTACACCGGGCCCGACGCCGCGGAGATCCGCGTGTGGGGGCGCCGCCGGCTGCACATCCTGGAGCGGCTCATCCCGATCGCGAAGCGCTTCACGGTGCACCTGCTCGGTCAGGGAATGCCCTCGTTCTGGGTGGCCGATCTGGGGGATTTGACCTTCACCCTCGGCCTGTCGGGGTGGACCGCGAACGACTGGTCGGCGTCGGGAAACTTCGATCTGCTCGCGCCGCGCAAGGACGTGGACGACGCGACGAAGCTGAAGGTCTTCCAGGCGCTGAAGAAGGACTGGCTGAGCACGCCCGACGCGCTGGCGCAGAAGACCGCGATCCCGCGGGCCCAGGTGCTGGGTGCGCTCGCGGCGTGGACGCAGGCCGGTCGCGCGATCTTCGATCTCGCGAAGGGGGTCTACCGCGCGCGCGAGCTCTCGCGCGAGCCGCTGCCGCTCGACGCGCTGCGCTTCGCCAACGAGCGGGAGTCGGCGGCCATGCGCTTCATCGAGGCGCGCGGCGTCACGGTGCGGGCCAACGCGTCGGCCGAAGGGACGATGGCGCTCATGGGGAACGTGAAAGAAGGACGGCAGGAGCTGCACCCGTCATTGATCATGGACGCGGATGGCCGTATGGTCCGCGCCGAGTGCAGCTGTAATTTCTTCCAGCAGAACCAGCTGCGCAAAGGACCGTGCGAGCACATGCTCGCCATCCGGATGCAGCACCAGCGTCAGGTGCACTGACGTGGGAACGGAGAGGGCACGAATAGCTTACGCGCGACGGCCTCTGGGGATGTCTTGCAAACCGGGCGGTGGATCACCGTCCATGCAATCTGGTCCTTCATGCATCACTGGCCCGATCTTGACTGTACGGGAGTACCCCACCTGTCGTATTCCGGTGGGAGTCCCGGCAGACTCAATGTCGACAGGTGGGGTACTCCCGCTTGAGTTGATCGAGCCAGTCCCTAGTGGGTTCGAAGTACCCAGGGGTCGTCGTCGCGTTCTTTATCGCGTTCTTTGTTCGGATATCGGGAGTGCGCATGGCGGATAGGCCGCGCACTCGCCAGGATCTTTACGATCGAATCCGGGAGACCTCGAAGGACGAGGTGATCCTGGAGGACATGGTCCGCCTCGGCTTCTGGCCGCAGCGCGGGGAGGCGCCGCACGATCCCGCCGAGGAGATCCGCCAGCGCGGTGATCTCGAGCGCCAGATCGCGGCGCTCCGCACCGAGCAGGCGCGGCTCCAGAACATCGACGCCATTCGCACCGAGATGCGGAAGCGGCGGCTCGCGGAGTCGAAGAAGAAGCAGAAGGAGACGAAGCTCCGGCGCGAACGCGAGCGCGTGGAGCGCGCGGCCGCGTGGGCCGACGAGAAGAAGCGCCGCATCACGTACCTCGGCGCGGGGGTGTCCGCGGCGCTGTCGAAGGGCGCGCCTCCGCGGCTGGAGGTGCTGGCCCAGCACGGGCTGCCGCCGCTGGTGACGGCGCTGGAGATCGCGACCGCCATCGGGATCGGCGTGGGTGAGCTGCGCTTCCTCGCGTTCGCGCGGAAGACGTCGACGCGCACGCACTACGTTCGCTTCCAGATCCCGAAGAAGGTTGGCGGTACGCGGCTCATCTCGGCGCCCATGCCGCGGCTGAAGCGCGCGCAGCGCTGGCTGCTCGATCACGTGCTCGACAAGGTGGCGCTGCACGACGCGGCGCACGGCTTCGTCGGGGATCGGTCGATCGTCACCAACGCGCGGCCCCACGTGGGCGCGAACGTGGTGGTGAACATCGATCTCAAGGAGTTCTTCCCCACCTTCACGTTCCGGCGCATCAAGGGGATGTTCGAGGCGCTCGGCTACGGCGAGGAGGCGGCGACCATCTTCGCGCTGCTCACGAGCGAGCCCGAGGTGGACGAGGTGGAGCTCGATGGGCTCTCCTACTTCGTGGCGCGCGGCGCGCGGAAGCTACCGCAGGGTTCGCCGGCGAGCCCCGCCATCACCAACATCGTCTGCCGGCGGCTCGACAAGCGGCTCGAGGGCATGGCGCGAAGCGCCGGGTTCGTCTACTCGCGCTACGCTGACGATCTCACGTTCTCGGCGAAGACCGCGGAGGCGAGCGCGAACGTGGGCAAGCTGCTGCGCCGCGTGCGCTACGCGGTGGCGGCAGAGGGCTTCGTCCCGCACGAGAAGAAGACGCGCATCCTGCGCCGCGGGCGGCGGCAGGAGGTGACGGGCGTGGTCGTCAACGACAAGCCGGCCATCGCGCGCGACGTGCTCAAGCGCTTCCGCGCGCTGCTCTTCCAGCTCGACAAGGACGGACCGAAGGGCAAGCGCTGGGGCAACCGCGAAGGTGACGCGGTGCTGTCCTCCGCGGTGGGCTTCGCCAGCTACGTCGCGATGGTCGACCCCGAGCGCGGCAAGCCGCTGCTCGTGAGCGCGCGCGCCATCGCACGCAAGCACGGGTGGACGCCGCCGGTGAAGCCGCCGCCGAAGAGCGGAGGTCCCTCGGGAGGGGGTGCGCCGCTCCCGCCGCCCGCGCCGCTGGTCCCGCCGGCCTACGGCGCGCCGCAGCCTGCTCCACAGCAGCCGCCGGCCCCGGAACCGCCGCCGCCCGCGCCCGTCGACCCGGCGTCCCCGGGCGAGCCGAAGAAGAAGTGGTGGAAGATCTTCTGAGGTTTGATCCGTTTCACGCGTTTTTCACGCGGGGAGGGCCAAGGAAACACACGCGCAGCTCATCTTGAGGAAGATGACGGCGCAGGCTCGGCGGATCGTCCTTGCGTGCACCTTCGTCGCGTTCGCGCTGGGGCTGCTGTTTCTCCTCGCGCAGCTGCAGGGCGCCGACGGTCGTCCGCTGCTGCCGCTCGCGGCCATCGTGATCGCTGCAGGGATCGCGGGGGTGCTCGGGTTCGTGGTGGCGCGCGCCGGGGGCGTGGCCGCTGGGACGCCGAAGGTGGTGTGGTCGGGCGGACCGGCCCCGCCAGTCGCGCCGCCTGCCGCGTCGTCGCCGTACCGCGGCGCAGCGCCAGCGGTGTGGACGCGGCGGACGTCGGCGCGGAGGACCGCGCTCGTGATGTCGGCGTGCCTCGTGTTCACGGGCGCGGCGGTACCCTTCGCGCTGCACCTGCCGCGCTGGGTGGAGATGGAGGCCGTGCTGGCGGGCTGGTGGCTGGTCTGGGCGTTGGTGCTGACGGTGGTGGCGCGGCGCGGCGCGGCGCTCGTCGACGATCACGCGCTGGTCATCCGCCTGCCGTCGTCCCCTACGCGCAGGGCCGCACGCGCCGCCTCCGATCCGCCCGAGGGGGCG
>JAYTBL010001057.1:0-2458 GCA_043736975.1 Polyangiaceae bacterium | reverse complement strand
TTTAAATCTCCTGCGTATGCCATTCCGCCAAGGGGCCGTGCTGGCAGGATGATACCGCGTTACGTTCGTCTCCGATGACCCCGCGGCAGGTTGACGTCACGTATGTGCTGGAGAGCGTGCCCGGGGTCCTCGCGGTGTACGCGCTCGGCGGCACGACGGCGTTCGCGAGCAGCCTGCGGTTCGCGCTGAAGCTCGAGTACGGAGGCGGGACCCTCGCCGCGGCGCACTTCGCGCTGCTGCGCGTGCTCACCCACGCCGAGTGCTCGAGCGTCATCTTCTTCACCAGAGATGTCCCCGCACGGCTCGAGGCGGACGCCACGCTCCTCGCGCTGTCGGTCCCCGAGCGTGAGGAGGCGCACACGCGCGTGCCCGTCACGAGCCCGGCGCTCGAGCAGCAGTCCGAGCCGCGCTACCGCGCCTCCGGGAGAAAGGACTTTCGCTGGATGATCGTCGACGAAGATGAGGCGGTGCACGGCGCGCTGGAGGGGACGTTCGGTCTCCTTGCGAAGCCCGTCGTGGAGTCGGACCCCTACGCCGCGTTCTGGACCGTGCAACGCGAGCGCTTCGATCTCGTACTCTGCGACGCGCGTAGCGCTTTCGGCAAGGATGGTTTTCTTACCCAGCTCTACGGCGCGGACCGCGAGAAGGCGCAGCGAGTGGTGCTCGTGGCGCGTGAGGGTGAGCGCGACCTCGTCCTTGCGAGCCTCGACGAGCTGAATGTCTGGAACAGCTTGCTCTGCCGACCCGCCGAGCCCGACACGCTGCGCGAGATCCTCGACACTGGCTCGATCGTCCAGCACTGGTCGAGCGGCGATGCCGAGCCGCCGACCAACGTCCGGCGCGTGCTCGTCGTCGACGACGATCCCACCACCGCCATGCTCCTCGCCGCCACGGGGAGCGAGCTCGAGGTCGTCGTCACCAGCGACGAGTGGGAGGCCGTCGACCGACTCACGGAGCACGATCTCGACCTCGTCGTGTGCAGCGTCACGCTGCGGACGCGCGGCGACACGCCGTTCTATCGCTTTCTCTGGAACGCGCGCCCCGACATCAAGCGGCGCTTCGTCTTCATCGCGCGCGCCGACGCCGGGCCCGCCTCGGGCCCCGCTTCGGCGGCCGTGGTCGAGCGGCCGATCACCCGCGACGTGCTCACCAAGCTCATCGACCGTTTCCCGCGCGCGTGACCGCCCAGCCGCGGCGCGGCGACGCTGGCAGCGGATCGCGGCCGGTGCGAACGTCGTGGGGCGCATGGCCGCGCGCTCTGCGACGCCACTTGATAGAGTAGGCACCATGAGAGTTTCACGGGTCGCCGCTTCGGTCATCGCGCTCATGGCCTTTGCCCGCGCGGCGCAGGCTGACGAGTCCATCATCAAGACCCCGGGTGACCACCCGAGCTACCGCTTCGAGGCCGAGCCCCACGGCCTGATCGGGTACGGCGGGCCCTTCATCCGCGGGCGCAACGACTTCGGCGCCGGCTTCCGCGGGACGATCATTCTCCTCGACAACGGGTTCGTGAAGACCATCAACAACTCGGTGGGCATCGGGTTCGGCGGCGACATCTTCTTCCGCAGCGGGACCTTCTTCATCCCGGTCGTGATGCAGTGGAACTTCTGGCTGACGAACCACTGGTCGGTCTTCGGCGAGCCGGGCGTCGGCTTCGCCGCCAACACCGCACCCGGCCGGGACGTCCTGCACTTCACCGGCTACCTGGGCGGCCGCTACCACTTCAACGACCGCGTCTCGCTCACCCTCCGCCTCGGGTACCCGGCGATCTCGGTCGGAGCCTCCTTCTTCCTGTAGAGAATTCGTCGCACGGGGGTGCGCGCTCGGGACCCGTGGCTATGCTGAACGGGTTGGATTCCCACGTTCGCCCGCCTGCTACACGCCGCAACCAAGCGACCGAACACTTCCCGGGCTACCAGCCCGCCCCCCGGGTCGACCTGCGCCAGGCATACGGGTTCGCGCGTGGCGTGACCCGCCTCCAGCCGCCGGAGTCGAGACCCGGTCACCGCCTGGTGTGGGTGCGCGGCGCGGCTTTCTCGTGCAACACGCTCGTCGCGGCGGACGACGCGTTCGCGGTGGTGGGACGGCACACGCAGTGCGGGCTCGTCCTGCCGGACGATCCCTTCGTCGCGCTGCGTCACGTCCTCGTGCGCTCGATCACGCTCCCTTCGGGCGGCGTCGCGCTCCGCGTGTTCGACCTGCACACCGGGCTCGGCTTCGGACTGCCGGACGGCTCGCGGCACAGCTCGGTCTTCGCCGAGGGGCCCATCGCCATCGCGGTCGGCGAGTATGCGCTCGTAGCGCTGCCCATCGAGACGCATGGCAACGAGCTGCCCGGGGAGCTGCCGCCGCCGGTGATGGAGACGCCGCAGCACTTGCGCGAGCAGCTGCAGGCGCTCGCGTCGGCGATGTCGCCCTACCGCGTCAATGCGCGCTCCTCGAACCGCATGTCGCGCAT
>JAYTBL010001056.1:0-13973 GCA_043736975.1 Polyangiaceae bacterium | reverse complement strand
GAACTGGTAGGCCATGCTGCCGCTGACCTTGCAGGCGACGGTCTGGTACGTGATGGGCACGCGGCCGGCCTTCTTGTCGGCGATCTTCGCGAACGCGGACTCGCTGAGATCGAGATGGTGGTTCTCGCAGCCCGGGCAGCTGTCGACGATGAGGATGGTGACCGAGCCCTTGGGGCCGTTCACGGCGATGCACGAGCCGCACGAGGCGCTCCGAAGCTGCAGCTGCCGTCGCCCGTTGCGTCGTAGTGGGTCGCGATGCCCGTCACCTGCTCGCTCGCGAACGTGCTCCCCGAGCTCGACCCTGGATCGCCGCTCGATCCCGAGGACGACGACGAGGCGCTCGCCGTGCCGCTGGAGCTCGAGCCGCCGGGGTCGGTGGGGTCGTCACTCCCGCAGGCCACCAGGACAAGGACGAGGCCGAGAGCGATCGAGGAGCAGGCGAGAAGTCGCAGCACGCCTCGAGTATAGCGACTCCCTGGCGCAGGCTAGTCCCCGCGACTCCCTACATGCACTCCAGCTTGTACTTCTTGCGGCCGGTCGCGGGGTCGACGGTGTAGGGCGGATTGCAGTCCTTGCGCGGCGCCGCGACGACGGCCGGCTTCGCGGTGGTCACGGGCGGCGTCGGCCGCACCCACACGGGATGTGGGGCAGGCGCTGTCGTCCCAGCGGCGGTGGGCACCGGCGCGCTCGGCATCACCGACGGCGTGGGCTCCGGGTCGGGAATGGCGGCCACCGGCGCAGCGCTCGCGAGGGTGAGGGAGGCGCTCGGCGCCGCCGATGCGCCGGTCACGGCGGGCGCTTCGGGGCGGTTGAAGACGATGACGCCCACGATCGCGAGGAGCACGAGCAGTCCGATCCCACTCGCGAGGATGGGCAGGCGCTCGTCGACCGGCAGGCTCAGCGTGCCGGTGAGGCGCGAGCCAGTGATCTTCGAGCCCGTGGCCTCGTCGCTGGCCTGCGCGCGCAAGGCGTCGACGGAGACGGGCGACATGGGAACGGTGGGGGTGGGCGGCGCGCGGTGGCGCGCGCTCTCCCTCGCATTGCTGCCGCCGCTCGGTGCGCCGATGCCCAGCAGCGTGCCCTCGCGCGGGCTCTCGACGTCGATCTCCTGGCGGCTGCTGTCGGTGTCGGGCTCGGGCCGTCCCGAGTCGGAGAGGCGCAGGTTCGTGGAGTTGCTCTCGATCTCCGCGATCTCATCCTCACGCGCGCTGAGGATCGTCCCCACCATGTTCTCGACCCAGTCGCCGACCTCGCTCGTGCTCGCGACGCCCACGCACTTCTCGAGCTCGAAGGCGAGCTCGCGCGCCGTGGCGTGGCGCAGCTTCGGATCGCGCGAGAGGGCGCGCAGGATCGGCGCGTCGAACGCGGTGCCGAGACCGGGGACCATCTCGCTCGGGGGGAGCACGTCGTCACGCAGGATCTTCGCGAGCGTCTCGCTCTCGGTCTCGCCCTTGAAGAGGCGCTCGCCGGTCAGCGTCTCCCACATGACGACGGCGCCAGCGTAGATGTCGACGGCGCGCGTGAGCTCGCGCCCCGAGAGCTGCTCGGGCGGCATGTACGCGAGCTTGCCCTTGATCTGCCCGTCGCGCGTGACCTGCACGCGGCCGGCCGCCTTGGCGATGCCGAAGTCGAGGACGCGTGCGATGCCGTCGGCACCGACCAGGACGTTCTGCGGAGACACGTCGCGATGGACGAGATCGATGCGGTCACCGCGCTCGTTCTTGGCCTCGTGCGCGGCGTGGAGGCCGTGGAGGAAGCCGCAGCAGATCGAGGCCGCGATGCGCGGTGGCATGCGCCCGCCTTGCTTCCTGACGGTACGCACCAGCTTCGAGAGCGACTCGCCACGGATGTAGTCCATGATGAGGAACAGCTCGCCGTCGGTGGCGACCACGTCGATGGTGGCGACCACGTTCGGGTGCTGCACGCGCGCCGCGAGGCGCGCCTCGTCGAGGAACATCGAGACGAACTCGGGGTCCTTCGCGAACTGGGGGTGCAGGCGCTTCACGGCGACGGTGCGCGCGAAGCCCACGGGCCCGAGCAGACGGCCGATGTGGACGGTCGCCATCCCTCCCGCCGCGATCTCGTTGTAGAGCGCATATCGCCCCACCACGCGCAGCGGTCCCCGCTCAGCCACCGTCATGACGAGGGAAGCATATCAGCGCTGGTCGGGTTCGTTCGCCCAGAGCTTGATGCCCCCCAGGAGACCCGCAACATTGTCGGTGATTCGCACGTTCGAGGGCAGATCCAGCTTGATGTGCTTCGCGTTCCCGCCGCCGAGATAGAGGCGCCGGGGATTCCAGATCGGGTTCACCTGGGCGATCACCTCGGCTACCCGCTTGTTCCACTTCTTCTTGCCGACCTTCTCGAGGGCGCGCCCGCCGACGTACTCCTCGTAGGTGTGCTTGCCGTCGAACGGGTGGTGGGCGAGCTCGAGGTTGGGGACGTAGCGGCCGTCCAGGTAGAGCGCGCAGCCCATGCCGGTGCCGAGCGTGAGGACCATCTCGACGCCCTTGCTGTCGATGACGCCGAAGCCCTGCACGCCGGCGTCGTTGAGGACGCGCGCGGGGCGCTTCAGGCGCCGCTCGAGCGACTCTCGCAGCTCGAAGTTCTTCCACGTGGGATCGAGGTTGGGCGCGGTGCGTGTGGCCCCGCCCACCACCACGCCAGGGAAGCCGACGCTGATGCGCTCGTAGGGCGCGAGCGGCTGCACCAGCGCCACCAGCGCGTTGACGATGGCCTCGGGGGTCGCCGGGCGCGGGGTCTCGACGCGCACGCGCTCGGTGAGGCGCTCGCCGCGCGCGTCGAGCACGAGCGCCTTGAGGCCGGTCCCGCCGATGTCGATGGCAAGCGTCCGGCTACCCTTCGTATCCTTGCGCGCCGTTCGCTTCGCCGCCATGAACGCGAGGCTAACCTACATTTTCGAACCGTCGGCGCAATTGGCGGCGTTCACCTTGCCCGAGACCCACGAGTACAGGCAGTCGAAGCCGGTGTCACCGCCGCGCAGCACGGGACCACCCTTGTGCCGCACCCCGCCGCCCTCGATCGAGAGAGGCTTCTTCAGCAGGAGAAAATCGTTGTACGCGCCCTGGCTGAGGAGCGAATCGCTGATGTCCTCGGGCTCGATGCCGATGACCGCGAAGTAGTTCTCGGTCAGCTCGGCGTCGGTGGTGGGCGAGGTGTCGCGCGTGCCGTTCGGTCCGGTCTTCATGCGCAGTCCGAACTGGCTGTAGAGGCGGAGCGGGCGGCCGATCTGGCCGTGGCAGTCGAGCGCGCCGCAGCGCTTCTCCAGGAAAGGGCTCACCGCGGTCTTGAACTCGTCGCGGTTCGGGAACGCGATCTGCGAGACGCGGTTCGCATCGACCGACGAGCACGCGCTGCCCATCACCAGGAGGCAGGCGAGGAACCAGACCGCGAGCGCGGCGCGCATCACGTGCCACCTCCCGGCGCAAAGATCGGACCGATCGACTCGCGCGGATCGCCCCCCGACAGCTGGTGGCAGAAGTTGCACGAGCCCTCGCGGTTGATCGTCGACTGCATCAAGACCTGCGCGCCGCCCTCGCGCTTGAGGCCGGTCTTGACCGGGAACGCGAGCTCCGGCCAGTCCGACTCGCGGACGTAGAAGTTGCCGACGCCGTTCGTGAACACGGTGTGGCGATCGTCCCCCGCGCTGTCGATGAAATACACGCCGACGTTCGCCGCGCCCCGGTCGCCCTTCGCCGTCTCGTAGACGGTCCCGGCGAGCACGAACTTGTGGTTGGAGGCGGGCCCGCCGTCCGAGTGACAGAGCACGCACGGCTGGCCGGGCCGATGCTCGGGGCCCTCCGAGACGCCGCCCTGCTCCGGGCCCAGGCGCTCGATGGCGCGGTCCTTGACAGGATCGGTGCATGACGCAGCGAACGCCGCGAGCAGCCCGCTGCCCAGCAGGGTGACGATGCGAATGGCGCGGTGTTGCATGCCCATCCTCAGAACTCCGCCTCGAAGCCGAGCGTGCCGTAGAGGCCCGTCCGCGACTTGATGTAGAGCGAATTGAAGTACCGATTGTACATGACCTCGCCCGAGACGACGATTGCATACTGCACGGGTGCCTTCTCCCCGGTGAGCGCGATGCGGGCGCCGCCGCCGCCGGTGAGCCCGAGCATGGGCGAGAGCTCGCGGTCGCCGGTGCGGTACGTGTAGACCTGGAGCGGTATGCCGTCGGCGTCGATGAGCGCGGGGTAGGCGAGCTTGTAGAAGCTCGCGCCGGTCTGCGCGTGGATGCGGAGGTGCGGCCACACGCGGAGGTGGTCGCCGAGGTCGTGGTAGTACTTCGCGTCGGTGGTGCTGGCCTTGATGCCCCAGTTGTCGACGTAGAACCGCTCCTCGACGCGCAACGTGCCGCTCGACAGGCGATGGTTGAGCCGCGCGCCCGCAGAAAAGCGATCGCGCGCGCGCGGGAGGAGCTCGCGCAGGCGCACCGGCGAGCGATTGGCGTTCACGTTCTCGATGGGCTCGCCGACGCCGACGCGCGACACGATCTCGGGCGAGAAGGTGGGGATGTAGCGATAGAGCTTCGACTCCTCGCCCCGCTCGATCTGCGCGGTGAGGCCGGTGACCAGGAGCGTGGTGGGCGACATGACGAAGGTGACGCCGGCCTCCATCTCGTGCGTCGTCAGGTTGCGCTCGAAGTTCTTGAACGGCGTGTTGCGGATGCCGATGCGGTCGTACGAGAAGTTGTAGCCGAGGCGGGGCGTGATCGACTTGTTGCTGAGCTCGGTGTCGATGGCGCCACCGATGGTCTGCGACAGGTAGTCGGGCTCGCTCGAGAGGTTGCCGTTGAGGTGCAGCCCCACCGAGCCGACCTTGTAGCCGCCGCCGGCGGCGACCGCGTGGCGCTGCTCCTTGTAGGTGCGCGAGGCCATCGAGACGATGTCGGGCGAGGCCGCGGTGACGACGTCGAGCAGGTAGGAAGCGCCGATGTTCCAGCCCGCGGTGGGCGACGAGACCGCGGCGTTGATCGCCGGCGAGAAGACGTGGACGTTCGTGGAGTCGGTGTAGCCCGACACATCGATGCCGACATGCACGTTGGGCTTCGCCGACTTCTTCTCGAAGCACGCGATGCGCTCCTCGTAGGTCGTGGCCTTCTCGAAGCATTCGAGGGTGACCCGGTCGACGTTCGGCGGCTTGAGGACGATCTCGATAGTCTTCTCCTCGCCGTCGGCCAGCGTGAACCGGTCCTTGAACTCGGTCTGCTCCCCCTTGTCGCTGCGCTGCGCCTCGACGACGTGATCGCCGGGATCGATGGCGATGCGCTGGCGGAAGAGCGAGGCTCGCACCGGGACGTTGTCGAACGTCACCTTCACGCCCGTCGCGTCCGCGGGGAGCAGCAGCTTCACGTGCGCGATGCGCGGCAGCAGATCGGCGACGCGCGCCTGCGCCGACTTCTGGAGGTCCTCGTCGTTCGTGCGCAGGCTCGCGCCGAGCGCGTCCTTCGCCTTGTTCAGCGCATCGACCAGCTTGCCCGCGCCCTGCAGACACGAGGCGAGGTGGAGCTTGACGTAGGGGTGCTCCTCGAGCGCGAGCGACGCCTGATCCTTCTCGATGCAGAGCTGGATCTTGCCCTCCTTCTTCGCCTCGATCGCCTGCTTCGCAAGCTCCAGCGCACGCGGGTTCGCCCAGCCGTGCGGCTCGCTCACGGGCGTTCGCGCGCCGCGCGGTGCGGCGTGCGACGTTGCAGGCACGATCACCAGCGCGATCGTCAGCGCAACCATCGACCTCCACCAAGACATCCGGGAGGGGCTCGAAGCACGTCGCGGTCCAGCGCTCTTGGTGCGTGATCGGCCGTCGTCTCTCCCGCGCGCGGGGGCGATGACCTGCGGTTGGTGGATCGGCGAGCCAGCCGCGAGGTGCGGAGGCCACACGATGGGGTATTTGTAGGCAGATCTGCTCATCGCTCCGAACCCGCGGCGCATCCCTGGTGAGTGGCCGCGGGCCCTTCGAACGGTCCACTTCGATCGAGGGCACGCCCTGTGCTCGATGCGGACGATGGTCGTGCGTCGCGTCACCGTGCTCTTCGTGCTGCTCACCGCCAGCGCTGGGCTCGCCAGCCTCGCCGGCGCCACGGGCTGCGCAGATACCGATCCGAACTACGGACCGCCGCAGGCGATCAAGGGACGCGAGATCGACTTCGGCGGCGCCAGCACGCCCGCGCCGACCACCGACGGCGGCGCCGTCGTTCCGACGAAGTCCGCGCCCGCTGCCTTCGCCGATCTGTTCGCCACGCTCGGCACGTGCTCGGGGTGCCACGGCGCCGCGCAGGTGCCGGTCTTCATGAAGGCCACCTCCGAGCAGACCCGCGCCGAGTTCCTGAAGGAGGGCTACGACACGCTCACCAGCAGCATCTTCTACCTGAAGAAGCAGCACTCCGGCCCCGAGCTCACCCCCGCGCAGAAGACGCTGACGCAGCTCTGGTCCGCCGCGGAGGCCAAGAGCAAGGGCGACGGTGGCTGAGGATACACGCTAGCCGATCACGAGATAGGCGTGCTCGCGGCGCGCGGGGAGCGTCCCGAGGCGGATCGAGTCGAACAGCGCCACCGACGTGTTGGTGCCGTCGGCGCCGACCCTCATCAGCTCCGTCACGCGGTTCAGGGGGAAGCACGCGAACGCACGGTCGTCGGGGACGAGAGCGTAGGACGCGAAGCCGTTCGCATACGAGAGATGCACCCAGCGCCAGCCGACCTGCGCGCGCACCTGCTCGCCCCACAGCACGCCGAGGCCGAGCCGCACGTCCTGACCGTTTGGCTCGGGGCGGCGGCCGCTGCGCACGTCGTCGACGAAAGCGGCGATCTCCGAGACGACGTGCCCGGGCGCGCCGTCGGTCCCGAGCGCCGCCAGCGCGGTGAGGGCGACCTTGCCCATCGCCTCGCGCTCCTCGTCGTTGAGCGCCCGCTCCTCGGGCAGCTGCGCCGCGACCGCCATGGCGCGATCGGACGCGCGAGCGACGGGCGCCTTCGGCTTTGCGGGCGACTTCGCGGACGCTCGCGCTTTGGCGGGCGCCTTCGCCTTCGCGGACGCCTTCGCGGACGCCTTCTTCTTCGGCGCCGCGGCGACCGTCTTCTTCTTCGCGACGACCTTCTTCGCCTTGGCGCTGGTCTTCGGCTTCGCCGCCGCGACCTTCTTCTTGCTCGAGCTGGCCTTCTTCACGCGCTCGCAGCGTAAGCGATAGACTGGAGAACGACCATGCCGATCGCGACCTCCCGCGGGGCTCAAATCCACTACACCGTTCACGGTGCGCGCGGCGTTGGACCGGCCGTCGTGCTCATCCAGGGCCTCGGTCTCTCGTCTCGCTACTGGTTCGACATCCCCTCGCTGCTCGCGGACGATCCGGCGACGCCGCGGTTCGTCATCGCCGTCGACAACCGCGGGACCGGCGGCAGCGACAAACCCCGCCGCCTGTGGACCATGGGCACCATGGCCGACGACGTGATCGCCGTCCTCGACCACGCGGGCGTCGACGCGGCGTTCATGGTCGGCATCTCGATGGGCGGCATGATCGCCCAGCACGTCGCGCTGCGGCACCCCACGCGCGTGAGTGGCCTCGTGCTGTTCGCCACCACCGCCGGGTTCCTGATGGGGAAGCTCCCCGAGATGACCGCGCTGAAGCGCCTGCTCACGCTCCCGCTGGGCGGCCCGCGCGCCGCCACCAACCTCACGCGCCTCCTCCTTCCCGAGTCGAAGTGGACGCGCGCGAAGGAGATCTTCCGCGACTGGCCGAGCGCCATGCGCGACCACCCGACCGCGCCGCACACCTTCGCCGCGCACTTCTTCGCCGCCTCCACGCACCTCGTCACCCGCAAGCTGCGCCGCATCCAGTGCCCGGTGGTGGTGGTGGCGGGCGCGCATGACGCGCTCATCCCGTTGCGGAACGCGACCGTCCTCGCCGAGTCGATCCCGAATGCCGAGCTCGAGATCGTCCCGGACACCGGGCATGCGGTATTTGCCGACGATCGTGACCTGGTCCGGCGGATGGTGGTCCGAGTGGAGGCCGCCGCCGCCGCAAAGACCCGCGTTGCCGGCGCCGCGTAGGCGCGCCACGCGGTTGGCCCTAGCGGTGAGGGGCACCTTCTCTCTACTCTCGTCTTGGTGCCCCTGAATCAGCTCATCGCCGACCGTTTCGAGGTCGACAAGCTCGTCGGATCGGGCGGCATGGGCGAGGTGTACCGCGCGCGCGACCGGCTCACGGGCGGCCTGGTCGCGGTGAAGCTGCTGCATGCTTCGTCCCGCGACACCGAGCGGTTCAAGCGCGAGGCGCAGCTGCTCGCGGAGGTCAGCCATCCGCGCATCGTGAAGTACGTGGCGCACGGCATCGCGGAGGGCAGCCGGCCGTACATCGCCATGGAGTGGCTCGAGGGCGAGGATCTCAGCGAGCGCCTCTCGCGCTCCGGGCTCACGCTGCTCGAGACGCTCACCGTGGCGCGGCGCGTCGCCGAGGGCCTCGCGGTCCTCCACGAGCGCGGGATCGTGCACCGGGACATCAAGCCGTCGAACATCTTCCTGCCCGGCGGGAAGTTCGACCCGCTGAAGCTGCTCGACCTCGGCGTCGCGCGCCTCCTCCACGCCTCGCGCCCCTCCACGCGCAGCGGCGTGATGGTGGGCACGCCCGGCTACATGGCGCCCGAGCAGGCGCGCGGCAACAAGGAGATCGACGCGCGCGCCGACATCTTCTCTCTGGGATGCCTGATGTACGAGTGCCTCGCGGGCCGACCCGTGTTCGCGGGCGACAACATCGCCGCGCTGCTCGCGAAGATCCTGCTCGAGACGCCGATGACGCTGCGCGACTCCGGCTTCGACATCCCGCCCGCGCTCGACGACCTCATCACGCGCATGCTCTCGAAGCACATGACGGCGCGCCCCACCAACGGCGCCGCTATCCTGCGCGAGCTCGATCAATTCAAGGCGGTGAAGGACAGCCCGGCGCAGCGCGCGAGCGCCCCCGCCATCCGCGCGCTCACCGGCAGCGAGCGCCGCCTCGTGAGCGTGGTGATGGCCACGCTTCCGCCGAGCGCGCCCGTGGACGATCTCGCCCCCCAGACCGGCGAGCCGAGCACCTTCGACACCATGGCCGCCTCCTTCGATCCGCGCTCGATCGTGGCGAGCTTCGGCGCCGAGGCGGAGATGCTCGCCGACGGATCGATCGTGGTCACGTTCTCCGGCAAGGGCGCGGCGAGCGATCAGGCGGCGCACGCTGCGCGCTGCGCGCTCTCGCTGCGGTCGCATCTCATCGGCGCGAACGTCGCGCTCGCGACCGGGCTCGCCACCGTGACCGGGCGCAGCTGCGTTGGCGACGTTATCGAGCGGGCGGCGGCGATCCTCGCGAGCGCGCGCCAGAGACGCGCGGGCACGAGCGCCGAGACGCATCAAGGCGAGAGCCCCGTCTTCCTCGACGAGACCACCGCTGGCCTCCTCGACCTCCGCTTCGACGTCGGCGGTGACGACCGCGGTCTCTTCATCCGCGGCCTCCGCGAGCGCGACGCGAAGGCGCGCACGCTGCTCGGTCGACCCACGCCGTTCGTGGGCCGCGAGCGCGAGCTCTCGACGCTGGTCGGGATCTTCGAGGAGTGCGTCGACGAGCCAGTGGCGCGCGCGGTGCTCGTGACCGGGCAGGCCGGCAACGGCAAGTCGCGCATGGCGGGCGAGCTCCTGCGACGGATCGGCGAGCTGCCCGGCGTCGAGTCGTGGCTCGCGCGCGGCGATCCCATGAGCGAGGGCTCGCCGTTCACGCTCCTCGCGCGCATGCTGCGGCGCGCCGCCGGCATCAGCGGGGCGGAGCCGCTGGTGGTGCGCCAGCAGAAGCTGCGCGCGCGCGTGGGGCGTCACGTTCCCGAGGCCGACGTCCAGCGCGTCGCCGAGTTCGTGGGCGAGATCGCGAGCGTGCACTTCGGTGACGTGACCAGCGTGCAGCTGCGCAGCGCGCGGCAGGATCCGATGCTGATGGGCGACCAGATGCGTCGCGCGTTCTGCGATCTGATCAGCGCCGAATCCACGGCGGGGCCGCTGGTGCTGGTGATCGAGGACATGCACTGGGGCGATCTCCCCAGCGTGAGCTTCCTCGATTCGGCGCTGCGCATCGCGAACGAGCGGCCCTTCATGGTGCTCGCGATCGCGCGCGGCGAGGTCCACGAGACGTTCCCCAACCTCTGGGAGCAGCGCAGCCTCCAGGAGATCCGCCTCGGACCGCTGGTGCGCCGCGCCGGCGAGCGCCTGGTGCGCGAGGTGCTGGGTGACAAGGTCGACGCCGCGCAGGTGGCGCGCCTCCTCGATCGCGCCTCGGGCAACGTGTTCTATCTCGAGGAGCTGATCCGAGCGTTCGCCGAAGGCTCGGGCCTCGCCGGTCGCCGCAGCGGGCAGACGGTCCCTTCGCCGCCCATCTCCGGGACGTTACCCGAGAGCGATGCGTGGTCGCTGCCCGGCACGGTGCTGGCGATGGTGGAGGCCCGCCTCGAGCGGCTCGATCCCATGGCGCGGCGCGTGCTGCGCGCGGCCAGCATCTTCGGCGAGGTCTTCTGGCGCGGCGGCCTGCTCGCGCTCACCGGCGGCGACTACAAAGCGAGCGAGGTCGACGACTGGCTCTCCGAGCTGTCGCGCCGCGAGATCGTGCAGCGCCGTGACGTCTCGCGCTTCCCCGCCGAGCACGAGTACCAGTTCCGGCACGCGCTGGTGCGCGACGCGGCCTACCAGATGCTCACCTCCGAGGACCGCACGCTGGGCCACAAGCTCGCCGGAGAATGGGTCGGCGACGCAGGCGAGCACGAGGCCATGGTTCTCGCCGAGCACTTCGAGCGCGGCGGCGCGCTCGACAAGGCCGCGACCTACTACGCGCGCGCTGCCGCGCAGGCGCTCGAGGGCAATGACTTCACCGCCGCGCGCATGCGCGCCGATCGCGCGGTCCGCGCGGGCGCCAAGGGCGCAGTCCTCGGGCAGCTGCAGCTCTTGCTCGCGGAGGCGTCACGCTGGTCGGGCGAGCACCAGGTGGCGCTGCAGCACGCCCGGCGCGCGATGACGGAGCTGCCGCACGGCAGCGACGACGGGTACGTCGCGGTCGCCGAGGCGGTGGACGCCGCCATGAACCTCGGCCACGTGCAGGAGGCGGAGATTCTCGCCGGCCGGGTGCGCGAGCTCGAGCCGGAGGCTAGCGGCGCGGGCACGATGACCTCCGCTCGCGTCGTCGCGCTGTCGCGCATCGCGGTCCGGTTCATCAGCGCGGGCGGCATCTCCGTGGGCAACGCGCTGATCGGGCGCGTGGAGCGCGATGCGCAAGCGGTGATCGCGGCGGAGCCCGCAGCACGCGCGTTCGCGCTCTCGGCGCAGGTCACGCGGGCGCTGTGGCTCGGCGACATCGAGGCGGCGGCGACGCTCGCGCAGGAGGCGGTGGCCTGCTTCGATCTCGTGGGCGACGAGCGCAACGCCGCTCGCCAGCGCGACCACGCGGGCTTCGCGCTGCTGCAGCTCGGCGCGTTCGCCGCCTCCGAGACGATGCTGGTGGACGCCATCGCGTCGGCGGAGCGGCTCGGGCTCGCGACCGTCGTGAACGACGCGAAGCTCCATCTCGGACAGTTCTACAGCCGCTCCTTCCGCACCGAGGAGTCGGTGCGCACGCTGAGCGAGGCGATGGTGGGCTACGTCGCGCAGCAAGATCCGATCGGCGAGGGGCTCGCCCGGATCTATCGCGCGGGCGCGATCCACCTGAGCCGCGAGCACGCGGCCGCGGCCGAGGAGGCGAAGCTCGCGCTGCCGCTCCTCGAGGGCGCGCCGCCCTACCGCGCCGCGGCTCTCGGGCTGATCGCGCTCATGCGCATCGACGCGGGCGACGCCGAGGGCGCCTACGCCGCGGGCGCCGAGGGCATGCAGCTGCTCGAGGCGTGCGGCGGGACGATCGAGGGCGAGGCGATCGTGCGCATCGGTCACGCCGAGGGGCTGCGTGCGAAGGGCGACCTCGAGGGCTCGCGCAAGGCGATCGCGCAGGCGCGCGATCTGCTCCTGGCGCGAGCGGCGAAGATCAAGAGCCTGGAGCTGCGTCGCGGATTCATGGAGCGGCTGCAGGAGCACGGGCGGATCCTGATGCGTGCCGGGGAATGGCTCGTCTAGAGCAACGAAGCGATGCGGCGTAAATCGGCGCAAAGCCGACAGAACTTCCCTGTTCCCCGTGATCTCGCGGCGATCCTCGTGGCCGCAGCCGTCCTGGCGAGCTGCACCGCGCCTCGCCCCCAACCCGCGACCGCTCCCACCGCGAGCGCCTCGGGTCTCGTCACCAGCAACACCCTCTTCGCCGACTACGCCGGCACCCGCGCCTGCGACGGGTGTCACTCCGACAAGGTCGAGAGCTGGCTGCGCTCGCCCATGCACAACATGACGCGCGAGCCTGCGCTCGCCGACGTGCACGGGCCCTTCGACGGCACCACCTTCACGTTCAAGGACGACAGCGCCCGGCTCGAGACCGTGGGGGCCGCGCGCTTCGTCACGCTCGCCTCGAAGCGGTTCGGCTCCGGGGTCTATCGACTCTCACGCGTGATCGGCGGGCATCACCGCGAGGACTATGCCGGCGTCGCGGTGGCGGCGGCGCGGCCCGACGCGCCTGCGCTGGGCGAGGGCGAGGAGCTCGTCATGCCCGTGAGCTGGGTGTTCCCTGCCGCGAGCAGCCCGCCGGGCACGAAGGGCGCGCTCCGCTACAAGGGCTACTCGGTCATGGTGAAGGAGCGGCCCGGCATGCACGCCGGGCCGGTCTGGAGCCAGACCTGCATCTTCTGTCACAACACCGAGGCCTATCTCTCGACGGTGCTGGGCGCGCTCGCGGGGCCGGGCGCGAAGCCGTACCAGGGCGAGGTCGTCGATCCGCTCTTGCCCCTCGACCGGCGCGCGACCTGGAAGGTCACCGATCCCGTCGGCCTCTCTGCCGTGCTCGAGCGCGAGCTCGCGCGCCTCGGCGTGAAGCGATCGCATCCCACGCCCGCGCAGGCGGTCGACGCGACGCGCCGCTCGTTCAAGCGCGAGCACCTCGTCGAGCTGGGGATCGGCTGCGAGGCCTGTCACCTCGGCGCCGCGGAGCATGTCCGCGATCCCCGGAAGCGCCCTTCCTTCGAGCCGAGGAGCTCGGTCTTCGCGGTAACGTCGCCCAACGCGGCGAACGGCGCGCCGCAGCAGCGTGCCGCGGGGATCAACCGCGCCTGCGCGCGCTGCCACCAGGTCCTGTTCTCGGGCTACGAGCCGACGTGGGAAGGCGGCTCGCGCCACGGAAACGCCGGCGGCAGCCACATCAACTCGGGGGAGGCGCGTGACTTCTTGCTCGGCGCTTGCTCGTCCACGCTCTCCTGCGCCGAGTGCCACGATCCGCACGCCGCGGACGGCACCGCGAAGCTGCGCGCGCTGCCGGCGCCGGCGAAGGATGCGCTCTGCACGAAATGCCACGCCTCGCTGGCCAGCAGCGACGCCCTGCGCGCGCACGCCCACCATGAGCCAGCGGGGGAGGGGGCGCGCTGCATCGGCTGCCATATGCCGCGCAAGAACCTCGCGCTCGACGGCACCGCGACGCCCTACCACCGCATCGGCTCACCCAACGATCCGCAGCGCGTGCTGCTCGATCGCCCCATCGAGTGCGCGCTGTGCCACGCCGACCGGAGCGTGGAGTCGCTCGCCTCGACGATGGAGCGCTGGTGGAAGCGTCCCTACGATCGCGACGTCCTGCGCAAGCTCTACGGCGGCCTCGACGCCAACGTGCTGCTCGCGACCGCGGAGCGCGGCAAGCCCCACGAGCAGGCGATCGCGTTCTATGCCCTCGGTGAGGCGGGAATGAAGCGCGCGGCGCCGGTGCTCGCGGCGCAGCTCACGCACCCGTATCCGCTGGTGCGCGGCTACGCGAAGCGCGCGCTCGACCGCATCAGCGGCGCGGTGGTGCCCATCGACATCGACGCCGAGGACGCCGCGATCGAGCTCGCAGCGAAAGA
>JAYTBL010001055.1:0-13978 GCA_043736975.1 Polyangiaceae bacterium | reverse complement strand
CTAGACGCGCTGCACGCGGAGGTCGAGGCCAAGCGCATCCGGGGCTATCATCGCCGCCGCATGCCCCGCTCCGTTGCCGAATCTCGCACGACGACGGCGGGGAAGTGGCTGCTGGCGTTGGTCGTTCCGTCGTCGGCGCTCGCGCTCGGATCGCTGCCTACGGCCGTGCTCGTGGCGATGAGCGCGCTCGCCGCGCTCGCGTGCGGCCTCTTGTGGGTCGACGGGAACATCCGTACCTCGCGCGCGAGCCGCCTCATCCTGATCGCGTTCGCGGTGCTCCTCGGCATGACGCTGCTGCAAGCGGTGCCGTTGCCCGCGGGCATCGTGCGCGCGCTCGCGCCGGCGAACGCCGACGTCTGGGATCGCGCGCTGGTGCCGTTCAAGGAGGCGGCGCCGGCCTGGCAGACGCTCAGCATCGCGCCGGCGGCGACGCGCGTCGAGTTGCTGCGCGGGCTGTTCTATGGCTGCATCTTCCTGGCGGCGCTGCGGGTCGCCGGGCTCGAGGGCGGAGGGACCTTCCTCGAGCGACTGGTCGTCGCGTCGAGCTGCGTGATGGCCTTGAGCACGCTCGCGCACGCGGCGACCTCGGCCGATCGCGTCTTCGGGATCTACCGCCCGAAGGAGGTCTACGCGTTCGCGCACGGGCGCTACGGCCCGCTGCTCAACAAGAACCACCTCTCGGCGTACCTGAACCTGGGCGCCTGCGTGGCCATCGGCTCGCTGGTCGCGCGACGGGCGATGCCGCGGGCGCTATCGCTCAGCGCTGCGCTCGTGCTCGCGGGGACGAGCATCTGGGCGGGCTCGCGCGGGGGCGCGGGCGCGCTCCTGTTCGGCACCCTGGGGACGGTCGCGCTCACGCTCTATGTCAAGCGCCGCTCCGACAGCGGGCGCGCCGAGCCGGCGATCCTCGCGGTGTGCGCAGTCGCGGCGGCGGCGATGGTGCCGATCGTCACCTCCGATCGCTCGTCGAACACCCTGGGCAGCCGCGACTTCATGAAGGTCGGCGTCGCGCTGGACGCGCTGGGCCTCGTGCCTCGCTCCCCGTGGCTCGGGGTCGGACGCGGCGCCTTCGAGACCGCGTTTCCGAGCGTCAGGGTGGCGACCACCTACGTGACGTTCACGCATCCCGAGAACGTCCTCGTGCAGTGGACGACGGAGTGGGGGCTGCCGGTCGCGATCGGGGCGCTGGTGCTCCTCGCGCTGGCGCTGCGGCCCAGCACGGTGCTGCGGGCCGTGCGTCCCGGCGTCGGCGCGTGGGTGGCGGTGCTCGTGGTGGCGCTCTCCGACCTCGTCGACTTCCACCTCGAGGTGCCGGGGATCGTCGCGCTCACCGCGGTCTGCGCGGCGATCGCCATCGGCGGTCGGACCTCGCACGAGGCGCCTACCGGCGAGGGGACCGGCGCCCGCGAGGGCGGCGTTCGCGTGCGGATCAGGCGCCTCGCGCTCGCGGCCGCCGCCGCCACGGTCCTGGTGATCATCGGCGTCTGGCCGGACGTCTCGCACACGCTCGCTGAGGACCGGCGCGCGCTGAGCGCGATGGCGGTCGACGCCTCGATCCCCGAGCCTACCTTCGACGACGCGCTTCACGCCGCCACGCTGCGCTACCCCGGCGAGGGCTTCTTTCCGCTGATGGGCGCGGTGCGCGCCCAGACGAGCGGCGGGGGCTCGATCGTGCCGTGGATCGGCAGGGCGCTCGAGCGCAACCCTCGCTTCGGCCGCGCGCACCTCGTCCTCGCGCGGAGCCTGGGCGCCGCACGGGCGCCGCAGGCGCGGCTCGAGTACCGCCTCGCCTACGAGACCGACGAGGTCCTGCGGGGGCCGATCGTCGCGGAGGCGGCGCGCCTCGTGTCGGACCGGGACTCGGCGCTGGAGCTCGTCCCCGAGGGCGCCGACGGGGTGGCGATGCTCGACGAGCTCGTGAAGGCAGTGCAATCGCGTCTGCCTTCGACCGCCATAGCGCTCGACGAGGAGCTGCTCCGCCGCTCGCCCGACGCGATCCCTGCGCTCACGCGAAGGGTGGAGGCCGCGCTGAGCGACGTCGTGAACGAGCACCCGTGGTGCAGCGGCAGCCGCTGCGTCGATGCTGGCTCGAAGGCCGCCGAGGCGCTCGCGCAGCGAGAGCCGCTGAAGTGCGAAGGCCACCTCCTCGTGGCGCGCTTCCGGATCCTCGAGGGCAAGACGAAGCTCGCCCTCGACAACCTCGACAAGGCGAGCGAGATCGTCGCCGACCGCGGCTATTGCCAGCAGAAGCTGATCGATATGGCCTTCGAGTCGGGCGACCGTCGGCGTGCCGACGCTGCCCTCGACCGCCTGGTGCGGAGCGGGTGTGGTGGGGCCGCCGACTGCCTGCAGCTGTACCTGTGGGCCGCGAGCGCCGCGGAGCGCCGGAACAATCCGGCCATGGCCGTCGCTCTCTATCGTCGCGCCGCCGAGGCGGCTCCGGAGCGTGACGACATCCTGGTGACGATCGCAGAGCTCGGTCAGCGGGGGGGCGTGGGGCTCGCGGACGCCGTCGCCGCCTACGACAGCCTCTCGCGCCGGCACCCCGACGAGCCGCAGTGGGCCGCGAAGAGCGCGGAGCTGCGCGCAGGAACGCTGAAGCGCAGCATGCCGGCGCTGCCGACGCTTCCTTCCGCCGCGCCGTGAGCGCTAGCTACCGGGACGTGGCGAGGGCGTCATCCGCCGCGAGGCACGCGCGGATGACGCGCAGGTCGAGCTCGGTCTCGGCCGCGCCCCGCTCGCGCTGCGCGATGCCCTCGAGGAACGCCGGGATGAGGTCGCCCTTCGAGTCGGGGAGCGGGCTCTCCGCGAGCAGCTCGGCCGGACCGCCCGGATCGCGCTCGCGGTAGATGCGCGCGCCCGCGTCATCGTAGAGGAACGTGCCCTTCGTGCCGAAGATGCGCACCACGTGCTGGTGGCGATGCACGCAGCCGAAGTTCGCGGAGATGACGCCCAGCATGCCGCTCTCGCACTCGAAGGTCGAGGTCACGAAGTCGGCGTAGCGGAACGCGGTACCGGCGCTGGCGATCCGGTTGCCCGACGAGCGCACCGCGCGGGGACGAGCGCCGGTGAGCCAGCACATCAGGTCGACGAGGTGCACGCCGCCGCCCTGCATGACGGAGTAGTCGTCGACGCCCGAGCGCCAGCCCTCGGTGATCTTCGAGAGCCGGCCGTAGAGATAGTCACCGTAGAACGCGTAGATCTCGCCCAGGCTGCCGGAGGCGACGAGCTCGCGGACGCGCCGATAGAGCGGCGCGCTGCGGAGGACGAGGTTCGAGCCGAGGTGCTTGCCGCTCTTGCGCCACGCCGCGTCGATGCGCGCGACCTCGTCGGCGGTGCGACAAAGCGGCTTCTCGCAGAACACGTGCTTGCCAGCGGCGAGCGCCTGGACGATCGCCTCGGCATGATGATCGTCGTAGGTCGCGATGGCCACCACGTCGACCGCCGGGTCCGCGAGGATGGCCTCGAAGCTCGGCGCGATCGCGCCCGCGCCGACCCGCGCCAGCACCTCCTCCGCCTTCGCCACGTCGAGATCGTGGAGCCACCGCAGCGTGCAGCCGGCGCGGAGGAAGCCCTTTGCGTGCTGTTCGCCGACGCCGAGACCGATGACCGCGACGCCGAGATCCTTCATCGGCCGACCCCGGCGAGCTCGGCCTCGAGATCAGCAGCCTCGAGGCGCAAGAGATCGTCGATGGTGTCGATCGCGTGGCGGCGCGAGGCCAGCGTGGGATCACCGGAGCTGACGTTGACGATGCGGTACCCCTCGGGGCTCACGTGCATGGCGTGGGTGACGTGCTCGCGGTTCTCGAGGTTCAGGGTTGGGTCGTCATCGAGCCGCCGCAGCGTCGAGGCACGGAGGAGCTCCGGGTTCTGCCCGCGCGGAAACGTGCGCTGCTGCGTGGTGGTGATGAGATCGGCGTCGGGGGCCGTGGTGGTGGTCTCGATCACGCGGCGAATGACCGCCCCGGAGAGAAGCGGGGAGTCGCCGCAGATCCGGAGCACCCAGTCCGTGGGCTGGTCGGCGCGCGCGTCGACGGCGTCGAGCGCGCGACGAAACCGACCGAGGACGTCGTCGAGCGCGCCGCGGAAGACCTCGGCGCCGCGGCTCTGCGCGTAGATCGCGAGCGGATCGTCGGCGGGCTGCTCGCTGGTCAAGACCACGAGCGGCGCGCCCGGCGCACCACGACGGACCGCCTCGATGACATGGTCGAGGACCGGACGCCCGCGAAACGGCGCGAGCATCTTCCCCGGGAAGCGCCGCGACGACATTCGCGCCTGGATGAACGCTGCGACGCGCACCGCCGAGAGCTACCGTGCAGCCAACGCAGCGTCAATCGGCCTCGGAGCGCAGCTAGGCTAGCGCGCGCTCGATCTTCGCGAGCGTGGCGTCGTCGTCGAGCCAGGCGATCACGCGGTTCGCCTCGATGGTGAGGTACGCCTCGAACTCCGCCTCGAACCCCTTCTCGACGATCATGACGTAGAAGCGGCCCTGCTCGTTCTTCACGAGCGCCGTCCGGAGGCCGAAGCCGGAGAGGCGGGCGTTGGTCGAGGGCGTCGCGTAGAAGCCCCAGTCCTTGCGCGCCACGTCGTACTCGGCGGCCTTGCCGGTGAGGAACGTGATCTGCTCGTCGGGCGCGAGCGCGACCGTGCCACAATCCTTGATCGTGATCTGCTTCTCGCGGCCGACCGGATACTCCCGGGGCGGGGACTTCTCGCTGATCTTCACGCGCCGCTCACTTCGTCAGGAAGTAGCGAAGGTCGAAGTCACCCCAGAAGTTCTTCTCCCACGGGTAGTCGAGGATGCGCTGGTGCGCGTCGTAATTCTCGCCGCGCAGCAGCGGAGCGATCCCCGAGAACCCCGCCTTCTTGATCGATGCCTCGAATTTCTCGCGCGGCCAGTGGTGCTGGTGCGGGACGTAGGCGAAATCGAGCAGGTTGAAGATGTCTCCCTGGTTCGCGTTGAGCATCAGCAGCGCGGTCTTGGTCACCTCGAGCGGGACGGGCTTGAGGAGGTGCCGCCAGGTCTTGGCAACGTCCCAGAGGATGCCCTTCTCCGACTCGCCGAAGAAGTAGATGAACGCCTTCGCGCCCGGCTTGAGGACGCGATGGATCAGCGCCAGCGCCTCGTCGGGCGACGGCATCGTCTGCAGGACGCCCTGCGCCACCACGAAGTCGAACAGGCTCTCCTTGCCGGCGAAGTGCTCGTAGACGTTGGCGTTGACGAGGCCGATCTTCGAGTACTCGGGATAGACCTCGAGGTACTGCGTCGCGTTTGCGATGTTGCCCTCGGAGAGGTCGACGCCCGTGACCTGCTCCGCGCCGAGGCGCGCCATCGCGAGGCAGTTGCGGCCCGTGCCGCAGCCGAAATCGAGGCAGCTCGCGCCCTTGAAGAGGTCGAGGTCGATGCCGTTGGCGACGAAGCGGCGCTTGAAGAGATCGCTGTTCGCGAGGTAGCGGTCGCGGTCGAAGACCGCCCACGCCTCGCCATAGAGCTTCGCGGTGAAGGCCATCCACTCGGCGTCGGGCTTGGGCGCGGACTTCTGCTTCGCGGTGTAGGCCACGTGCTGGGTGAACTGCGCGACCTGCGCGACCTTGTCGCGCACCGACGCCATGTCGGTCGGCTCGCGGCGAAGCAGCTGCGGGTTCTCTGCGAGCCGTAGCGAATAGGAGAGGAAGATGCGGAGATCCGACATCGCGCCGTCGGGATCGATCTCGTCGACACGGGCGCGCAGCCCAGCGAGCAGTCCGTTGATCTCGTCCGAGTACTTCGCGGCGGTGTTCATCATGTCGGTCATCGGGTCCTCCTCTTAGCATCCGAGACGCGTCGCGATCCAGGCGCGTCAGGCCAAAACGTCGGCCGAGAAGAGCGTCCCGAACGCGAGGTCGCGCGCGAGCTTCTTGCCGAGGAGCGAGCCCTCCTCACCCGGCCGGATGCCGGTTCCGGGCCGAAGGAAGACGAGGTCCTCCTTCGTCAAGACGTGTCCCTGCTTCAGGTCGCGTGACGCCGCCGCCGAACGGCGCGCCGCGCGCGCCACCTCGACCTCCCCGGGTTGCAGGGCCTTGACGCCCTCCCCCAGCAAGGGCTCGACGCGCCGGATCCGCTTCACGAGCTCGGTCATCTCCGCCGGGTCGGCGGAGAGCTGGTGATCGCGGAAGTCGGAGAGCGTGTGGCTGAGCGTGAAGTGCTTCTCGATGACCCGGGCGCCGAGCGCCACGGCCGCGGTGCAGGTCTCGATGCCCAGCGTGTGGTCCGAGTAGCCGACCTCGCAGCCGAGCTCGCGCGCCAGCAGCGGGATGGCGCGCAGGTTCGCCTGCTCGGGCGGGGCAGGGTAGGCGGAGACGCAGTGGAGCAGCGCGAACGACGTCGACTTCGGGCGAACCTCGCGCAGGAAGCCGACGAGCTTCCGGGTCTCCTCGAGCGTGCTCATGCCGGAGGAGACGATGAGCGGGAGCTCCGTCTCCGCGCAGGCGCGGACGAGATCCCAGTAGTCGTTGTCCCCCGACGCGATCTTGAGCGCGTCGCAGATGGTGCGGAGGAAGCGAGCGCTTTCCAGCTCGAAGGGCGTCGACATGAACATCGCGCCCAGCGACTTGGTGAGCTCCGCGAGCTCGGCGAACTGGTCGTAGGTCAGCTCGAAGCCCTTCAGCCGCTTGATCCGCGCCGGGTCGGTGGGGCTCGTGAACCACTCGGTCTTGAAGGTCTGGAACTTCACGGCGTCGACGCCGCTGTCGACGGCGCGCTGGACCATGTCCTTGGCGCGGCCGAAGTCGCCCTCGTGGTTGTTCCCGATCTCCGCGACGACGAAGACGTGGTCCGCCGTATCCAGCTTGCCGATCTTCATGTCAGAGGAGCTCACCTTCGCGGACGTGCATGTGGAGGACGTACTGGCTCGACTTCAGGCGGAAGCCGAGCGACTCGTAGAGCTGCACCGAGGGCGTGTTCGCGACCTGCGTTCCCACGAGCAGCTCGCGGGCGTCGCGGTAGTGCTCGGCGAAGCGCGTGATCATGGTGCGCCCCACGCCCTGCCGCTGGGCGTCGGGGTGGACGCCCACCAGATCGATGATGGCGGTGGCGCCGTCGTGGGACCTCAGCGCCGCGAGGAAACCGGTCGCGCGACCGCCTGTCGTGGCGACGAAGAGGTGGTCTCCGCGCTTGCCCTCGGCGTAGTTGCGAACCCACTCCTTCTTCACGAGGTCCGCGGTCGCCCGCGAGACGAGCGGGTCGAGGTGGAAGCGCGTGAAGCGGAACGAGTCGTGCGCGATCGCGAGCACCTCGCTCTCGATGCGATCGTGGTCGGGCCCTCCGGGCAGCGTCCCGACGTCGACGGTCGGGTTGGCGCCGCCGATGAGTCGACCGGGCGCCACCGCGAAGGTGACGCACACGTCGGCCACGTAGAACCCCGCGCGCAGGAGCTCCTTGGTGAGGGCGACGTCCGCGGCGTCGACCTTCGCGAAGTAGTAGCCGGTGCGGCCGGCGAGATGCTCACGGACCGCGGCCGCGTCTCCCGGCTGCTTGGCATCTACGCGGAAGACCGGGCGCTCCATCACGGAGGAGAGCCAGCCGTCTTCCTGGATGGTCATACCGGCGTCTTCGTCGTCGGCAGATCACCGACCCGCTCGCGCAGGCCGAGGTACCACTGGATGTACTTGGGGAAGCCGACCTCGACCGAGTTCTTCGGCGCATAGCCCAGGAGGTCGTGCGCCTTCTTCACGCTGAGGGTCCCCCGGAATGGCATCAGCTTGTCGCGCTCGATGCGCTCGAGCTCGACCTCGGGGAAGTGCTGCTTCGTGATGGTGATGAGATCCTTGATCGAGCGCGACGCCCCATAGGTCAGGTTGAAGATCTCGTTGCGCGCCTCGGGGCGCTCGACGGTGAGGCAGATGCCATCGACCAGGTCGTCGATGTACGTGAAGTCGAGGCGCTCCTCGCCGTCACCGTCGACGCGCAGCTTGAGGCCGCGGAGCGCGTTCTCGATGAACACCTGACCGACGCGGCGGCTGACGCAGCGCTGCCCGTAGAGCGCCGACGGGCGGATGATCGTGTAGGGCAGGTCGAAGACCTGGTTGTACGCGATGACCATCTTCTCTCCGGCGAGCTTGAGCGCGCCGTAGATGCCGATCGGGTTCAGCGCGTCGTCCTCGCTGACCTCGGGCGTCATGAAGTTGCCGTAGACCATGCTCGAGGAGAGGAAGACGAAGTGCTTCACGCGGCCGCGCGCGCTGTCGAGCGCGTTCTCGAGCGTGCGGAGGCTGTGGTCGAAGGTGCTGTAGGGATCCTTGTTCGACCGACCCGCGTGCGAGACCGCTGCGAGGTGCACGATGACGTCGGGCGCGACCTCGGTGAGGATCCGCGAGAGCGCGTGGTAGTCGCGCGCGTCCTGCGGGTGCAGCGGGATGTTCGCCTCGCGCAGCAGATCGAGCCGCTCGGTCAGCATGCGCATGTAGAGGGCGCGGTTGACGGGATCGAGCTTCTCCGAGGACATCTGGACCAGGTTGTTGACCTGGAGCCCGTCGATGATCTCGACCTTCGCGCCGCGGCGCTTCATCTCGAGCGCCAGGTTGTGCCCGATGAAGCCCGCGCCTCCGATGAGAGCGATCTTCTTGTTTTCCAATGACATCATGTGCGCGCCTCCTGAACGACCGACGCGAAGGCGTCGCCCACGTACTGCATGTCCTCTTCGGTGAGGTGGGGCCCGACCGGAAGAGCGAAACCGTGATCGCTGATCTGCTCCGCGTTGGCGAAGCGACCCGCCTCGTAGCCGTACTTCTGCTTGTAGAACGCCATCCGCGGCACGGGCTGCGGGTAGTAGACGCTCGTGCCGATGCCGCGCGCGTTGAGCCCGCGCACGATCTCGTCCCGCTTCGAGGCGAGGGGCGCCTCGAGCACGGGCACCAGGCAGTAGTGGCTCTGGGTCGTCCCCTTGGCGAGGCGCGGATCCTGATCGAGCACGCGCACGCCCTCCACCTTCAGGAGGCGGTCGCGCAGGCTCGCGAAGTTCGCCGCGCGGCGCCGCAGGATCTCGGGGAGCTTCAGCATCTGCGTCCGGCCGAGCGCCGCGGACATCTCACTCATGCGGTAATTGATGCCGACCTGCGGCACGTCGTAGGCGCCCGGGATGAGCGTGGCGCTCTTCGAGCGATCCACGCCGAACGCGCGCAGCTTGGCGACGGACTGGGCGACCTCGGCGTGACGGCTCACGAACATGCCGCCCTCGCCGGTGGTGATGTGCTTGACCGGGTAGAACGAGAACGTCGCCACGTCACCGAAGAGGCCGACGTGCTTGTCGCCGATCCGCGAGCCGATGGCGATCGCGCAGTCCTCGATGATCTTGAGCCCGTGCTTGTCGGCGAGCGCGACGATCGGGGCCATGTCGCAGGGGACGCCGCAGAAGTGAATGAGGCCGATGGCCTTGGTGCGCGGCGTGATCTGGGCGGCGATGCGCTCGGCGGTGACGTTGCCGGTGACCGGATCGCAATCGACGAACACCGGCTTCGCACCGACGAACTCGACGGCATGGGCAGTCGCGACATGGGTCTGGGCGGCAACGATCACTTCGTCGCCTGGACCGATGCCGAAATTCACGTAGGCCATGTGAAGGGCGGCCATGCAGGAGCTCATGGAGACCGCGTTTGCGCCCGGCCCCATGAAGCCCGCGAAATCCGCCTCGAACGCCTTGCACTCCGGCCCGTGCGTCAGGATGTGGCCGTGCAGCACCCGATCGACGGCGGCGCGGTCGGTGTCGTCGATCCACGGACGCCCGAACGGAATTTCGCGAACTGCGCTCATTTCAGCCCTCGGGCCTCTGGTTAGTGCGCAAGCGGGCGTCAAGCAAGCGCTTTGACGCGCGCGGTGGTGCGAAGCGACCGCCCGAACGCCCTCCCTCGGAGCCTCGAATGGCGGCGGCGGCGGCCGCAACCAAGAGGGGCGCGATGCCCTGGCACCCTACACCTGGCTTGCAGGCCGATCTTTCGGCTATAGGACCCCGACGTCATGTGCGCAATTGCAGGGTACGTCGGGCGGTCCCGGCTCGGCGAGGACCGGATCGCCGCGACGCTCGCGGTCATGGGGCGCCGTGGTCCGGATCATCGCGCCAGCACGCATCACCAGCGCCCCGACGGGCAGCACGTGCATCTGCTCCACGCGCGGCTGAACATCGTCGACCTCGATCCGCGCTCCAACCAGCCCTTCGTCCGTGACGGCATCGTCCTCGCGTACAACGGTGAGGTCTACGACTACGTCGAGCGGCGCGCGGATCTCGCGCGCGAGGGCGCGGTCTTCACCACCACGTCGGACACCGAGGTCCTCGCCGCCGCGCTGCGCCGCTGGCCGGTCCGCGAGGCGCTCGACAAGCTGGAAGGCATGTGGGCCTTCGCGGCCTACGACGAGCGAGACGGCTCGCTCGTCCTGTCGCGCGATCGCTTCGGCGAGAAGCCGCTCTTCCTCCTCGAGGACGCGACCGGCGTCTACTTCGCCTCCGAGGTGAAGATGCTGCGGGCGCTCGTCGGCCGCCGGCTGCGCGTCAACGAGAACCACGTCCGCCGCTACCTCGTGAACGGCTACAAGTCGCTCTACAAGACGCGCGAGACGTTCTTCGAGGAGGTCCGCGAGGTCCAGCCCGGTACCCTCGTGGTCTTCGGATCGGGCGGGGCGCGCGAGGAGTCGCGGTACTGGACGCCGCGGTTCGACCAGCGGGCCGAGATGTCGTTCGAGGAGGCGTGCTCGCTGACGCGCGCCGGGGTGATCCGCGCCGTGGAGCGCCGCCTCCGTGCCGACGTTCCGCTCGCGTTCTGCATGAGCGGCGGCATCGACTCCAACGTCCTCATCAGCACCGCGAAGAACGTCTTCGGGTACGACGTGCACGGCTTCACGATCGTCAACACCGACGCGCGCTACGAGGAGGCCGACCTCGTGCGCTACGCGGTCGAGAGCCAGAACCTGCGCCACACCGAGGTGCCCACCCGCTCCCCGGACGGCATGCAGGGCCTGCGCGAGCTGGTCCGCCAGCACGACGCGCCGATCTATACGATCAGTTACTTCGTCCACTGGCTGCTGATGCGCGCGATGCACGAGCGCGGCTACAAGGTCTCGATCAGCGGCACCGGCGCCGATGAGCTGTTCACCGGGTACTACGATCACCACCTCGCCTACCTCTGCTCGACCCAGGGCACCGAGGAAGCGCGGACGCACGAGGCGGGCTGGCGCCGCGACGTCGCGCCCATCGTGCGCAATCCGTTCCTCTCGAATCCGCGCTACTTCGTCGACGACCCGTCGCGCCGCGAGCACATCTACCTCGACGCGAGCGTGTTCGCCGGGCTGCTGACGAAGCCGTTCGACGAGCCGTTCACCGAGACCGCGTACTCGCCGGATCTCCTGCGTCGGCGCATGGCGAACGAGCTCTTCGCCGAGGCGGTGCCGGTCATCCTCCACGAGGACGACCTGAACGCCATGTACTACTCCATCGAGAACCGCTCGCCATTCCTGGACCGCCAGCTCTTCGAGATGAGCACGACGATCCCCACGCGCCTCCTGATGCGCGACGGCATGGCGAAGGTCGTTCTCCGTGAGGCGATGCGCGGCATCGTCCCCGAGCGCATCCTCGACAACCGGCGGAAGGTCGGCTTCAACGCGCCCATCGCCGACGTGGTCGACCTCGCCGATCCCGCGGTGCGCGCCGATCTCCTCGCGGACAGCCCCATCTTCGACATCGTGCGCCGTGATCAGGTCAAGGCGCTACTCGAGACCAGCAACCTCCCCAATAGCCGGAGCAAGTTCTTGTTCTATTTCATCTGTGCGAAGGTGTTCCTCGAGGAGCTCGGCTCATGAAGTACTGCGCGCGCTGCGTCGTCCCTTACACGCGCCCCGGCATTCGCTTCGACGCGCAAGGCAACTGCAACTGTGCCAAGGCCAGTGACAAGGACGCGATCGACTGGGCCGAGCGCGAGCGCCTGTTCAGCGCGGTCGTGGAGAACGCGAAGGCTCGCTCGCGCGGCGGCTACGACTGCATCATCCCCGTCTCGGGCGGCAAGGACAGCACCTGGCAGGTGGTCACCTGCCTCAAGTACGGGCTCCGCCCGCTCTGCGTCACCTGGCGGCCGCCCGGGCGCACGGGGGTCGGCCAGCGCAACCTCGAGAACCTGATCCAGCTCGGCGTCGATCACATCGACTACTCGATCAGCCCCGCGGTGGAGAAGAGGTTCACGCTGCTCGCGTACGAGCGCTTCGGGTCGACGGCCATCCCGATGCACATGGCCATCTTCTCGATCCCGCTGATGGTCGCGGCGCGCTTCCGCGTTCCGCTCATCATCTGGGGCGAGAACTCGGCGTTCGAGTACGGCGGCGACGACGAGCAACGCACGGGCTTCAAGCTCGATCGCGCCTGGCTGGCGCGCCACGGCGTCACCAACGGCACCACCGCGCGCGACTGGGTCGGAGCCGAGCTCACCGAGAAGGATCTCGCCCCCTACTTCGGCCCCACCGACAAGGAGCTGGAGGAGGCCGGCACCACCGCGGTTTTCCTCGGCTACTACTTCCGCTGGGATCCGCAGGCGACGTTCGCGATCGCGAAGGCCAACGGCTTCGTCGCCGGCGGCGCGGCGCGCACCGGCATCTACGACTTCGCGGACATCGACGACGACTTCGTCTCTCTCCACCACTGGCTCAAGTGGTACAAGTTCGGCTTCACGCGCTCGTTCGACAACCTCTCGCTGGAGATCCGCAACGGGCGGGTGAGCCGCGACGAGGCGCTGGTCCAGCTCCGCAGGCGGGGCGACGAGACGCCGCACGCGGACATCGAGAAGTTTTGCTCCTGGGTGGGCATCAGCCGCGAGCGCTTCTTCGAGATCGCCGAGACGTTCCGCGACAAGGCGGTCTGGTCCAAGACCAATGGCACCTGGGAGATCCCCGAGTTCCTCATCAAGGACTGGGAGTGGACCTCCGCGCCGGCGCAGAAGAACGCGCTGGCGGCGTACGAGGAGCGCCTCGAGACGCTGCTCGACCGCTGCGAGCAGCTGGTGGCGGGCGGCCTCTCGTACGCGGCGGTGGTCATCGCGCACGAGCTCTATCGGTACCTGTATCCCCACGAGCCGGTCGTCGGCTTCACGCACGACGACCCGGTCCCCTTCACGCTGCGCCTGGTCGACCGCCTGATCGCGCTCGCCGATCGCTCGCTGGAGACGGTGGTCGGGTATCCGGCGAGCGCCATCGACACGCTGCCCAATGATCTCTCGCTCGAGACGCGGACGTCCTCGCTCTACTCCGATCTCTGGCGGTCCTTTGGCGGCGAGACCATGCAGCGCGAGTCGCTCGAGCTGCTCCGCAATCGCATCCCCGGCGAGATCCTCGAGCGGCACGTGCGCGGCAAGAAGGTGCTCGACATGGGCTGCGGCTCCGGGCGCTACACGCTCGCGCTCGCGGCGATCGGGGCCGACGTCACCGGCGTCGACTACCAGGCCCGCGCGTTCGCGCGCGCCGCCGAGCTCGCGAAGCTCAATGGCCTGAAGGCCACGTTCCTCGAGGCCAACGTCCTCGAGCTGCCGTTCCCGGACGAGAGCTTCGACTTCGTGTTCTGCAACGGCGTGCTGCACCACACGAGCAACATGGAGCGCGGCCTCGACGAGTACGTTCGCGTGCTCCGCCGCGGCGGCGCAGGCTTCCTCTATCTCTACGGCACGGGCGGCATCTTCTGGCACACGCGGAGGCGGATGCGCGCGCTCTTCGAGAAGATCCCCTACGCTTATACCCAGCGTGTCTTCGACGTGATGGGCGTCCCGGGCAACCGCTTCGTCTTCTGCGACACCTGGTACGTACCGGTGGAACGGCACACCACGCGCGAGCACGTCGAGCACCTGCTCACGAAACGCGGCGCGACGTTCCAGAAGCTCGTGTCGAAGAACTTGATCGATCTGGACTGCGCGGTCGAGCGGAACGTGAAGGACGCCGCCGCCATGTGGGGCGACGGGGACCATCGGTACCTCGTCG
>JAYTBL010001054.1:0-13996 GCA_043736975.1 Polyangiaceae bacterium | reverse complement strand
CCGCTCGATCGCCCGCGCCTGCTCGCGGCGGCCGGCGCGGCGCTCGCCGCCTCGGCCTGGCTCGCCGACGCGCTGGTGCTGCCGCGTCTCTATCCGGCGTTCCATGCCGCGCTGCTCGCGCTGCTCCTCGCGGGCTCCGCCCTCGTCACGCCGGCGCTGCGCGGGCAGCGCGGCTGGCGGCCGCTCGCCCTCGGCGCCTTCGCTCTCGCCGTCGCCTGCGCCTTCCTCGTGCCCCGCTCGGCGCGCGCCATCACCGGCGACGACAACCTGCGCCGCGTGCTCGTCGAGCATGCGCCGATCCTCGGCCGCGCGGTGCGGTTCGCGTCGCTGATCGCGCCGCCGCCGCCCATCGAGGACGACACCGACCTGACGTCCGCGCTCCTGCACCCCACGAGCGCCCGCCGCGCGCTCGACTGGACCGGCCACGATCTCGTGGTGGTCACCATCGACGCGCTGCGCGCCGATCACGTCTCCGCCTACGGCTACGGCCGCGCGACGACCCCGAACATAGACAAGCTCGCGGCCCGCGGCGCGCGCTTCGAGCACGCGTACTGCCCGACCCCGCACACGTCCTACTCGGTGACGTCGATGATGACGGGCACGTACATGCGCCCGCTGCTCGCGCTCGACGCCGGCGGCGACTCCGAGACCTGGGCCGGCTACCTGCGCCGCTATGGCTTCCGCACCGCGGCGTTCTATCCGCCCGCGGTCTTCTTCATCGACGAGCACCGCTTTCGTCACATGAAGGAGCAGGGGCTTGGCTTCGAATACCGCAAGGAGGAGTTCGCGGCGCCGGAGCTGCGGCGGCAGCAGATCGCCAAGTATGTCGCCGAGGCGCCGCCGGACAAGCCTCTCTTTCTGTGGGTGCACCTCTTCGAGCCGCACGAGCCCTACGTGATGCACCCCGAGCACTCCTTCGGCGGCAGCGACGCAATGGACGCCTACGACAGCGAGATCGCCACCGCGGACGCCGAGCTGGGATCGATCGTAGAGATCGTGGAGAAGCGCAGGCCGGGGGCGGTGTTCGTGGTGAGCGCCGACCACGGCGAGGAGTTCGGCGATCACGGCGGCCGCTACCACGGGACCACCGTGTACGAGGAGCAGGTGCGCGTGCCGCTGGTGGTGGTAGCGCCCGGCGTAGCGCCGTCGGTGGTGACGGCGCCCGTGCAGACCATCGACCTCCTGCCCACCACGCTCGCCGCGCTCGACGTGCCGCAGCCCGCGCGCATCCGCGGCCGCGACCTCGGCGCGCTGCTCGCGGGGCGCGCGCCGGCCAACGAGGAGGGCCTGGCGTTCGCCGAGACCGACGACTACACGCTCCTCGCGCGGGGCGCCGATCGGCTGGTTTGCGTGCGAAAGATTGCATCCTGCACGCTGTTCGACATCGCCAAGGATCCCCGGCAGAAGAGCCCGATCGGCGATCGCCCGGAGCGCGTCCTCGAGCTGCGCAAGCTCACCGCGGCCATCGAGCGCGAGAACGGCAAGCTCGAGGCGCCGGCGCTCCCCGAGGCGCTGCGGCGCGGCCTCCAGGGCGATCAGGACGCCGCGGAGGACGTGGCGACGCTCTTCGACGACGCGCGCGTCGACATCCGCCGCGAGGCGGCGCGCTGCGCGTTCCGGCTGCGCGCGCCCTCGATGAAGCCGCAGCTTCAGCGGGCGCTCGCGAGCGACGAGGACGAACAGGTGAAGCGCTGGAGCGCGCTCGGCCTCATGCGCCTCGGCGTGGCCGAGGCCCGCGCCGCCGCCGAGCCGGCGCTCCACGGGCAGAACCCACGGCTCCGGCTGGCGGCCGCCGTCGCGTTCGCGGAGCAGGGCGATGCCCGCGGCGAGGAGGAGCTCTTCGCGCGCTGGAGCGCGGCCTTCGTTCCCGGCTCACGCACCCCGGGCGACCTCGAGGAGGCCCGCGAGCTCCTCGATGCCATCGCGAAGCTCCGGCCGCGCGGCCGCACCCTGCCGCTCGCCCTCTCGCTGGAGGACGTGCGGCTCCGGCCGTACGTGGCCGAGGCGCTCGGCGCGATCGGGGACCCGCAGGCGTCGGCCATCCTGCTCGCGGCGTTCGCCGAAGAGCGCTACGTCGACATCCGCCCCAAGGAAGCGCGCGCGCTCCTGCAGCTCGGGGTGCGCGAAGCAATGGCGGCGCCGCTCCGCAGGTTCGCGGGGGTCCCCGATCCGATGCTCGAGGCGGTGGCCGTCGCGCGCGAGGCGGGGCTCCTCGAGGCTGCCTCGGGCGGCTGGAAGCATGGCGCGGCGACGCTCCCGACCTCCTCGCACGTCGACGCGGAGGTCGCGGTCCCTGGCACCGGGCCGGCGCGCCTGCTCGCGATCGGGCTGGGCGACGGTCCGTCCGGCCAGGTCGATGGAAAGGTCGTGACGCTCCAGTCGCACGGCGCGGTGTGGATCGTGGAGCTGCCAGCGCTGGGCGCGCGGGCGCACGTCGACCTCGAGGACGTGGCCGCGTTCTGGATCGTCCGCCGGGCCCCCGAGCTCCCGCCGCCGCCCCCCCGGCAATGGAGCCCCGAAGGCGGCCTTTGACGCGCCTTCGGCATCGGTACTAGAGTCGCGCTCAAGGTGCACCCGTGAGCGACGAAAAGCCGAGCGAGACCGAGAAGAAGGACGACGCGAGCGAGCCGGCCGAGGAGCCGAAGAAGCCCGTCGACGACGCCGCCGAGGCCGCCGCGAGCACGCCGAGCCAAGAGGCCGAGGCCGAGGCCGAAGAGCCCGCCGAGGACGCCGCCGGCCCCGAGGCCATCCTGCGCCGCGTCGCTGCCCTCGGCGAAGAAGACGAGAACGAGGTCCGCGCCCGCGAGGAAGAGCGCAAGCTCGCCGAGCGCAAGGCCGGCAAGAAGAAGGGGAGCAAGAAGGGCGGCCTCGAGGTCGCCGCTTCGAAGAAGCTCGCCAAGATTGGCACGCGCGCCGAGCCGAAGCGCCAGATCGCGGTCGCCGCCGACGCCGATCCGCTGATCGAGAAGACCGCGAAGCTCAGCGAGTGGGCGAAGCAGAACCAGAAGACCGTCCAGCTCGTCGGCGCGCTCATCGCCGTCGCGCTGCTCGGCATCGCCGGCTTCCTGTACATCGACCACAAGAACGAGACCGAGGCCTCCACGCTGCTCACGAAGGCGGTCGAGGACGAGCGGGCGCGCGTCGGCGAGCCGCCCAAGGAAGATCCGGAGAGCCTTGCCGAGCCGCCGCTCATGTTCAAGACCTTCGAGGAGCGTCGCGAGTCGGCGCTCAAGAAGTTCCGCGACGTGCGGTCGAAGTACCCGAAGACGGGCGCCGCGATCCTCTCGCGCCTCGCCGAGGGCTCGCTGCTCCTCGACAAGCACGAGGCCGACCCCGCGCTCGCCGCCTTCACCGACGTGAAGGGCTCCGCGCTCGCCGCCGCCGATCAGGAGGTGAAGGGCCGCGCGCTCGAGGGAATGGGCTTCGCGTACGAGCTGAAGGCCGCGACCACCCCGGCGGACGCGACGAAGAACCTCGACGAGGCGCTCAAGATCTACAAGGAGCTCGAGAGCACCGTCGACGTCCGCGGGTTCAAGGAGAGCGCGCAGTACCACCAGGCGCGCATCTCCCAGAACAAGGGCGAGAAGGACAAGGCGAAGGAGCTGCTCGTCGCGCTGCGCGAGCGCATCAGCAAGCCCGACGACAACCCGTCGAACGTCCCGATGGGCCCGGCGTTTCCGTACCTCAAGGAGGTCGCGGGCGACCGGCTCCGCGAGATCGACCCCAGCGCGGCCCCCAAGGTCGCGCCCCCGAGCCCGGGCAGCGGCGGCGGCGCCAACCAGCTCACCCCGGCGCAGATCAAGAAGATGATGGAAGAGATGCAGAAGAAGCAGAAGTCCGGCGGCGATCCGCACGGCGGCCGCTGATGCTGACGCCTCGCGCTCCGTCGCCTTTTCTGGCACCGCTCGCGGTCCTCGGCCTCGCGATCCTTCCTTCGTGTGGGCTCGCCGAGGTCTTCACGGGCGACCGCGTGAACCCGGAGGTGCCGAGCTGGTACCACCGGCCGAGCGGCTCGATGAGCCTGTTCGTGCACCGCACCCTGACCGCGCCGGGGCGCGCCAACGGTGAGGACTGGGAGCGCGGGCGCCCCGAGATCGACGCCGCGCGCGACCGCGTCTTCGTCGGCTCGTCGGATCACGGCCTCTACGCGCTGCGCGCCGGTGACGGCTCGACGATCTGGCGGTTCGAGACGTTGAACGTCGTCCAGAGCGAGCCGCTGTACGACCCTGAGATGGATTATGTCTACTTCGGGTCCAACGACGGCGCGCTTTACTGCGTGAGCGCGCAGACGGGGAAGATGGTCTACCGGTTCGACACCGGCGCCGAGGTCTCCCGCAAGCCCGTGCGGATGGGCGAGAACCTGTTCTTCTCGAACGCGTCGGACTTCCTGTTCTCGATCGACCGCCGCTCCGGCAAGCCGCGCTGGCAGGTCCACCGCACGCCCGCGCTGGGCATGGAGATCAGCGGCCACTCGGGGGCCGCGATCGATCCGCGCACCGGGCTCGTTTACATGGCGTACTCGGACGGCCACATCCTCGCGTATGGCGCGCAGGACGGCGCCGAGAAGTGGACGCCCGTGGACCTGTCGGCCGAGGCCGAGCAGTCCGCCGGCGAGGCGCCGCGCTACCTCGATGCCGACAGCACGCCGGTGCTCGACGACCATCCGCAGGGCCGCGTGGTCTACGTGTCGAGCTACGCGGGCGGCGTCGTCGCGCTCGACGCGGCGACGGGCGCGCGCGTCTGGTCGAACGACAAGGCGATCGGCGTCACCGACATGGCGCTATGGCGCGAGGGGGCGCACGCGCCGAACCCGAACGGCCCCGACAAGGACGGCCCGATGGTCCCGGAGCGGAAGCTCCTGGTGGTCTCGAGCGCGACCTTCGGACTCTCCGGGCTCGACCCGTACACGGGCCGCGTGGTGTGGCGGAACAAGCTCCCGGAGGGCGGCGTGACCGCGCCGGTGCCGATGGCGGGTGCGATAATGATCGGGACGAGCCGCTACGGGCTGTTCCTGCTGTCGCCGCGCAACGGCAAGGTGATCGACGGGATCGACCTCGGGACGGGCTTCGCGCAGACGCCAGGCGCCTACGGGGCGCGGGCCTACGCGATGACGAACGCGGGCACGTTCCTGGGCGTCGCGATCGCGCCGCCGCTGCCGGTCAAGCGCACCGCCGACGCGCGCTGAGGAAAGAGGCCTCGGGCCTCAAACCTCGGGCGCGAGACCGAGAGCGAGATCACACGTTTTCGAAGGACGCGGCTCTCCCGCGCCGAGATCGCCTTCGCGCTAACGCTCGATCCGGAGCGCGTCTCGCGTACGGGGGCGTGAGCGTACCGCTCGGTGTGCCGATACTGGACGAGTACCTGCTCACGATGGGCTTCGACCCGTGTCTGGCCCTGACGAGTTCGATGCAGCTTGCATCGAGGAGGCGGTTTTACAGGGCGATCGTGGCTGTTCGAATTTCGCATAAGAAGCATTATGTCAACTCGCGGTGCGGGGGGGGCGTGGTGAACGGCGACCGGATCGGTTAGCGTCCGCGACGTGCAGCAGGTCGTTCGACAGCGCAGCGCAGGCGCGGGCCACGGCCACGGCCGCGGGACCATCGTGGCGCGCCTCCAGAGCGACCGCTCGGTGCTCGCGCGCATTCACGCCACGAGCCCGCTGCGGTTCCTACAGCCCACGTTTCCAGGCACGCGCGCGGCGTGCGCGTGCATGCTCACGTTCGGCGGCGGCCTCATCGACGGCGACGTCGTCGACGTCGACCTGGTGGTGGAGCCCGGCGCGACCTTGGTGCTGTTCACGCAGGCCACGACGAAGGCCTTCAAGGGTCGCACGCTGCAGAATTTCCGCGCCGAGGTGCACGGTACGCTCGTCTTCCTCCCCGATCCGGTCGCCTGCTTCGCCGACGCCGACTATCGCCAGCGAGTTGACATAACGCTCCACGATCAGGGCTCGGCGGTCGTCCTGGACGGTTTCACATCCGGGCGCGCGGCGTACGGCGATCGCTGGGCGTTCGCTGGCCTCGATCTCGCGACCAGGGTAGAGCGCGAGGGCGCGTTGCTGGTGCGCGATGCCACCCGCCTCGACGCCGCGGACGGCCCTATCGCGCCGCGCCTCGACCGCTTCGAGGCGCTCGCCACCGTGCTCGCGATCGGCCCGCGCGTGCAGCCAATCGCCACTTCGATCCTCGCGCCGAGCATCGTCACGCGCGACCTCGTGGCGGCGCCGAGCCCGCTCGCCCACGGCGCCATCGTCCGCATCGCGGGCACGAGCCCCGCGCTCGCGGTCGCCGAGGCCCGCGCGCGCCTGCGAAACCTTCCCGAAATCGATGTCGTGGATCCCTTCGTTGCCCGTCACTGAGCTCCAGCCATGCATCTCTCTCCCCGTGATCTCGACAAGCTGATGCTCCACGGCGCGGGCTTCCTCGCGCAGAAGCGGCTCGCGCGGGGCCTGCGCCTCTCGTACCCGGAGACCGTGGCGCTGATCGCCGCGCAGCTCCTCGAGCTGATCCGCGACGGCCGCCGCGTCGCCGAGCTGATGGACGTCGGCCGCCGCATCCTCGGCCGCCGCCAGGTGCTGCCGGGCGTCCCCGAGCTGGTGCACGAGGTGCAGGTCGAGGGCACGTTCGAGGACGGGACCAAGCTCGTCACCGTGCACGATCCCATCGCGCTCGACGACGGCGACCTCGCGCTGGCGCTGCACGGCAGCTTCCTGCCGGTGCCCGACCTCGCGGTGTTCGGGCGCACGCTGCCCGCGATCCCCTGCGGCCACGTCGAGGTCCTGCCCGGCCACATCGAGCTCTACGCCGGGCGCGCGCGCACCATCATCGACGTCACGAGCCGCGGCGATCGCCCCATCCAGGTCGGCAGCCACTTCCCGTTCGCCCAGGTCAACGCCGCGCTCGAGTTCGACCGCGCCGTCGCCGCGGGCAAGCACCTCGACATCCCGGCCGGCACCGCGGTCCGCTTCGAGCCCGGCGAGACGCGCACCATCACGCTCGTCGCCAACGCGCCGCCCGAGGTGCCGGGCTCGACCTCGCGCACGCCCTCCATCATCGCCCGCACCTTCGATCGCGCTTCAGGCCTCCTACCCGACTACGAGGACGAACGATGAGCCGCCTCGACCGCCGCACCTACGCCGCGCTCTACGGCCCGACCACGGGCGACCGCGTCGCCCTCGGCGACACCGGCCTGATCGTCGAGGTGGAGCGTGATCTCACGAGCTACGGCGACGAGTGCGTCTTCGGCGGAGGCAAGGTGCTCCGCGACCAGATGGGCCAGATGCCCGGCGCCTCCGATGACCGCGCGCTCGACGTCGTCATCACGAACGCGCTGGTCGTCGACTGGACGGGCATTTACAAGGCGGACGTCGGCATCAAGGGCGGGCGCATCGTGGGGATCGGCAAGTCCGGCAATCCGCTGGTCATGTCGGACGTGGGTCAGGCCATGGTGGTCGGCGTCACCACCGAGGCCATCGCCGGTGAAGGGATGATCCTCACCGCAGGCGGGATCGACTCGCACATCCATTTCATCTGCCCGCAGCAGGCCGAGGAGGCGCTGGCGAGCGGCGTTACCACGTTCATCGGCGGCGGCACCGGGCCCGCGACCGGCACCAAGGCCACGACCTGCACGCCCGGCGCGCGCCACATCGAGCTGATGCTCCTCGCCACCGATGTCATCCCGCTCAACATCGGCCTCACTGGCAAGGGCAACTCGTCGGCGAGCGACGGGCTCGTCGACCAGATACGCGCCGGCGCCGTGGGGCTCAAGCTCCACGAGGACTGGGGCACCACGCCCAGCGCCATCGACTGCTGCCTCGGCATCGCCGAGGAGGAAGACGTCCAGGTCACGGTCCACACCGACACGCTGAACGAGTCGGGCTACGTCGACGACTCGATCGCCGCGTTCAAGGGCCGCACCATCCACACCTACCACTCCGAAGGCGCGGGCGGCGGCCACGCCCCCGACATCATGCGCGTGGTCGGCGAGGCGAATGTCCTCCCCAGCTCCACCAACCCGACGCGCCCGTTCACCGTGAACACCATCGATGAGCACCTCGACATGCTCATGGTGTGTCACCACCTCAACCGCACCATCCCCTCGGACGTCGCGTTCGCCGAGAGCCGCATCCGCGGCGAGACCATCGCCGCGGAGGACGTCCTCCACGATCTCGGCGCCATCAGCATGATGGCCTCCGACAGCCAGGCGATGGGGCGCGTCGGCGAGGTGATCTGCCGGACCTGGCAGACCGCGGCGAAGATGAAGGACGAGCGCGGCCCGCTCGCGCAGGAGACGGGCCACAACGACAACTTCCGGGTGCGCCGCTACATCGCCAAGTACACCGTGAACCCGGCGATCGCCCACGGGATGTCCCACGAGATCGGCTCGGTCGAGGTCGGCAAGTGGGCCGATCTCGTGCTGTGGCGGCCCGCGTTCTTCGGCCACAAGCCGGAGCTCGTGCTCAAGGGCGGGTTCATCGCGTGGGCGCAGATGGGCGACCCCAACGCGTCGATCCCCACGCCCCAGCCCTCGTACATGCGGCCCATGTTCGGCGCGATGGGCCGCGCCATCGGCGCCACGAGCATCGCGTTCGTCTCGCAGCGGTCAATCGCCGAGGGTCACATCGCGGGCCTCGGCATCGCGAAGCGGCTGAACCACGTGCGGCGCTGCCGCGGCATCGACAAGTCGCACATGAAGCTGAACGACGCGCTGCCCGCGATGAAGATCGACCCCGAGTCCTACGAGGTCTTCGCCGACGGCACGCTCCTGCGCTCGGTACCGGCCACGCGCGTCGCGCTCTCGCGCCTCTACTCGCTGTTCTGACCATGACGTCCTGGCTCCTCCTCCAGCTGGTCGACGGCGCGTTCCCCTCGGGCGGCTTCGCGCACTCGCACGGGCTCGAGGCGACGCTCCACCTCCGCGGGGTCGAGCGGATCGAGACGTTCCTCGAGGAGGCTCTGTGGCAGGCCGGCCGGACCTCCCTGCCCTTCGTGCGCGCCGCGTGCGAGGGCCATCCCCTGCCCGCGCTCGACGCGCTGTTCGACGGCTCGTGCACGAGCCACGTCGCGAACCGCGCCAGCCGCGCGCAAGGGCGCGCGTTCGCCAGCAGCTGCGCGCGCATCTGGGACGACGCGCCGGTGCAGCGCATCGGAGCGCACGGAGCCCGCGGCCCGGCACATCACGCACCGGTCTTCGGGGCGGTGTTCGGAGCGCTGGGCCTCGCCCCGGTGGACGCGCAGCGCGGCTACCTCCACGGCACCGCGCGCGGCGTGCTCTCGGCGGCGGTGCGGCTCGGGCTGATCGGCCCGCTCGAGGCCCAGCAGGTGCTCGCCGAGAAGAGCGCGTTGCTGACGCATGTCCTTGCGAACTGCAGGCATCTCGCGCCTGCGGAGAATGCTGTCGCCGCGCCGCTCGTCGAGCTGTTCGGCGCGCTCCACGATCGATTGGACGGGAGGTTGTTTCAGTCATGAACGAGACCGATCACGCGCATGCCCACGCGAACGGGCTGCCCCACGAGCACGACGGCCACGCGCACGGCCCCCACGGGCACACCCACGAGAGGTACGAGGGCCCCGGCCTGTTCCGCGCCCGCGCCCCGCGCCGGCCGCGAGACTTCGGCGCACGCGCGTTCACGGTGGGCATCGGCGGGCCGGTCGGCAGCGGCAAGACGGCGCTGGTGCTCACGATGTGCCGCACCCTCCGCGACACCATGCGCCTCGGCGTGGTGACCAACGACATCTTCACCCGCGAGGACGCGGAGTTCCTCCACCGCAACGAGGCCCTCCCTGCCGCGCAGATCCGCGCGGTCGAGACTGGCGGCTGCCCCCACGCCGCCATCCGCGAGGACATCACGCCGAACCTCGATGCCCTCGAGCAACTGATGCGCGATGTTGCGCCCGAGCTGCTGCTGGTGGAGAGCGGCGGCGACAACCTGGCCGCGCAGTACAGCCGCGAGCTGGTCGACTTCACGATCTACGTGGTCGACGTCGCCGGCGGCGACAAGGTCCCGCGCAAGGGCGGCCCCGGCGTGACCCAGAGCGATCTCCTGATCGTGAACAAGATCGATCTCGCCGAGCACGTGGGCGCGAGCCTCGACGTCATGGCCCGCGACGCGAGCCGCGTTCGACAGGGCGGCCCGGTGGTGTTCTGCCGCTGCAACACCGGCCACGGCGTGGACGAGGTGATCGGCCACATCCTCGCCGCGCGCACCGAGGCGCTCGCGACCCTCGTTTCCGCGCCCGATCGCTGAGCGATCAGCCGCCGGGCAGGCCCCAGAGCTCGTCCTTCTGCGCGCGGGTGAGGAGCAGCTTCATCGCCTCGAGCAGCGGACGGGCCTCGTGGAGCACGTGGTAGACCTGCTCGGTGATCGGCACGTCGACCCCGAGCTTCTGCGCGAGCCGCCACGCCGCGCGGGCGGTCAGGTAGCCCTCGGCGACCGTGCGCTGCGCCGCGAGGTACTTCGCGGGCTCGATGCCCTCGGCCACCTTCAGCCCCAGGGATCGGTTGCGCGAGAGCGCGCCGGTCGACGTGAGGATGAGATCGCCGACGCCGCTGAGCCCCATGAAGGTGAGCGGGTCGCCGCCCAGCGCGACGCCGAGGCGCGCCATCTCGGAGAGCCCGCGCGTCACCAGCGCGGCGCGGGCGTTGGTCCCCAGGCCGAGGCCGTCGCAGGCGCCGGCGGCGATGGCGAGCACGTTCTTCATCGCGCCGCCGACCTCGACGCCGACCGGATCCTTGCTGGTGTAGACGCGAAAGAACGGCGAATGGAGCGCGGCGGCGACGTCGTTCGCGGCCTCGCTGCTCTTCGATGCCACCACCACGTCGGTGGGGAGGCCGGAGGCGACCTCGCGCGCGAAGCTCGGGCCGGAGAGCGCGCACAGGGCCGCGGGATCGTGCTCGGGCATCGCGGCCGCGGCCACGTCGGTCATGAGACCGAGCGTGCGCTCGTCGATCCCCTTCGAGGCGATCACGATCCGCGCGCCCCGCGGTAGATGGTCGGCCACGAGTCCCGCGACGTTGCGCAGGAACGCCGACGGCGGCACCAGGATCACGATCTCGACGCCCGCCAGCACCTCGGCCGGGGCCGCCGAAGCGCGCAGCCTCTCTGGAAGCGCGACGCCCTCGAGGAAGAGCCGGTTCTCGTGCCGCTCGTTGACGTCCGCCACCACCTGCGGCTCGCGCGCCCACAGGCGCACGTCGTGGCCCTGCCGCGCCGCGTGCGCGGCGAGCGCCGTTCCCCAGGCCCCTGCCCCGATGACCGCGATCTTCTTCGTCACCCGCGCAGCATAGCGCGAGAACCGATCACGCTTCGTCTGGGGGCGCAGGCGCCAGGACCGGCGCCAGGAGCGCAGCCTGCTCGGCGAGCGCGCCGGTCACGAGCTTGGACGGAGCCTCGCTCGTGATGCACCAGAGCTGGTGCGCGGCGCGGGTGGCGCCGACGTAGAGCGCATGACGCGCTTGCGAGGTCTCGCCGTAGCTCGAGGAGGTGGTCTCGAGGAGGATGACCTCGTCGAACTCGAGGCCCTTGGTCTGCCGGACATCGGTGACGTCGAAGCCGCGCTCCCACGTGAAGTCCTGCTTGCGGACGCGGCGTACGTTGGGCACCTCGGCGCGCACCAGGCCCTCGTAGTAGACCTCTGCCTGCTGCGGGAAGCGCGAGAGGAGCGCGACGTTCGCCTCCGGCTCGGAGGCCGAGAGCTCGCGCAGCGCGTCGGCGAGGAAGGCCACGGCCTCACCGGCCGAGGCAAACGTGAAGAGCTCCACCGGTGGGCCGTGGCGCGTGGCGATGGGCTCCGACTCGTGCGCCAGCGGACCAAGTACGCCGCGCGCGAAGCCGGTGATCTCGGCGGTCGAACGGTAGCTGACCTTGAGCGGCTCGATCATGCCCGCGCCGCCAGGGACGCCGACGTCCTTGAGCGTGCTGTCCCAGTCGAACTCCTGGCTGTGATCGTCGTCCTCGCGCATGCGTTGCGCCATGTCGCCGGCGAGCGTGACCGAGAGCTGGCTGGGGTCGGCGCGCCCGTCCTCCTTGAGGCCGGCGGCGACGTCGAGTAGGACCTTGAGCTCGAGCGGGCTCGTGTCCTGGACCTCGTCGATGAAGAGGTGCGCGGCGGTGAGGGCCACGCCTTCGATGTCGACGAGCGGGCCGCGCAGCACCTGCCAGAGGCGCAGGAGGAGCGCGTGATCCTCGCTGTCGAGCGAGGGGGCCTCGCCGTCGCGATCCTGCTCGGAGCGAACGCGCGCCTGGCGGACGCACCACTCGTGGACCTGGTCGAGCTGACCCTTACCGAAGTGATTGCCGAAGTGCTCGTCGAGCCGGACGCGGCTGGTGGTGAGCTCGTCCCACGCGCCGAGCACGCTGCGCGCCTCGGTGCGGAGCTCGGCGCCGAGCGACTCGACGGCGCCGCGCGTGATGTCGGGGATGCCCGCGGCGGGCGGGATGTTGGGGAGCTCCTTCTTGCCCTGGAGCCACTGCGCGAGCTGGGTGACGCGGCGGTCGGGCACGCCGTGGGTGGCCTCCCACGCGGCGACCACGCGCTTGCTGTCGGGCCAGCGGCCGGAGCCCATCGTCGAGAGCACCTTGCTGTCGAGGCGCTTCTGGACGTCGCGCGCCACCGACTCGATGGCGGGGAGCATCGCGGAGTGGTTCTTCACGCGCGAGACGAGCGGCGGGGTCTCGTCGCTGATCGCGCTGGGGAGGCGCGGGAAGAGATCGTGGACCACGCGGACGCTCCAGCGCGCGAAGGTCATCACCGGGACGCCATCGACGCCAAGGCCAGGCAGCACGCGGCTCGTGTAGTGGATCAGCGCCTCGTTGGGCACGATGACCAGCATCTTCGCGGCGCGGAAGCGGTTCGGCGCCGACGCGTGCAGGTAGGCCACGCGATGGAGGCCGACCGTGGTCTTGCCGCTGCCGGCGCTGCCCTGGATGGCGACGAGGCCGAGGCCGGGCTTGGTGATGAGGTCGTACTGCTCCTTGTCGAGCATCGCCGCGATCGACGGCAAGAGGCGATCGGCGCTGGTGGAGCTGCCGCGGACGGACGGCACGGGCGCGACGCCCTCGCCGCGCCCCGGCAGGCGGAGGCGCGCGCTGAGCGCCTCGCCGCGCCGCCACGTGCCGCTCTCGAGCACGAACGTGCCCTGGGGCGCGGTCACCTTGCGGAGCTGCCCATCGACGATCGCCACCGTGCGGCGCGCGGCGAGCACCCCTTCGACCGGCTGGTCGCCGAGCGTCTCCTCGTAGGGATCGCTCTCGCGGTACCGGTAGAAGATGCGGCTCACGGGCGCGTTGCGCCAGTCGACGATGCGGATGCCCGCGGCCGCATCGAGGTACTGCTTCGAGCCGATGAGCACGTCGCGCCGGCGCTGCTTCTCGACCCCGGTGCCGCGCACGGTGTACGTCTCGTCGAGGCGCAGATGGCCGAAGTACGGGCTCTTGCGGTCGATCGAGCCGATGGTGCTCTTGCCGCGGTGCGCGCGGACCGCGCCCAGCGTGTGCATCTGCTCGAGCAGCGCCGGCAGGTCCTCGGGCTTCGCGGCGGCGGCGAGCTCGCGGAGCTCGACGAGCTTGCGATCGTCGGCGGCCAGGGACTCGTTCAGCGTGGGGCCGGCCTTGGGCGCGCCGTCGATGCCTGCGAGCGCGGGATCAGGCCCGAGCGCCTTGTAGACCGTGCTGAGGAGCTTGAGCTCCTCGCGAACGACGCGCGTTCCCTCCTCGTCCGCTTCGAGACCAGGAACGGGAAATTCTTCGCCAGCTTTTGCGGATGCGTCGGTCAAGGGGACCCGCGGACATAGCACCCTCCCTCGCTGCGCTCCACCCTCGTGTCCGGAGTCTGTCGAGCGACGCTAGAGAAGCAGCTGGTCGCCCAGCGACATCACCGAGAGATTCAGGCCCTTGAGCTTCGCGCACTGCTTCTCGACCACCGACTGGAAGGCCGGCTTGATGTGGTAGAGCAGCGTCGGCAGGGCCTGCGGACGCTCATACTTCATGAGGTCCTTC
>JAYTBL010001053.1:0-6274 GCA_043736975.1 Polyangiaceae bacterium | reverse complement strand
TCCCCGGCGCCGAGCGTCTGCAGCGCGTGGATGGATCTGCCGTCCATCGGGCCGCCGCCCCCGGCCAGCGCACGCGCGAGGACCCCACCGGCGGCGGCAAGCGCCGCATGGCCGGCCGCGTGCATCAACGACCCGACGACGATGGCAAGTCCCAGTCGCGGCTCCCGCAGAACCGTCCGGGTGGCGCGCGCGTACAAGCTTCGCGAGGTCACGCAGATGTCCGTACATCCGCTTCCAGTCGGAATGCAAATTGCAGTTTTTTCACACGCCCGCCCGCCCCTGGAACTCGGTACCATGGCTCCTCGCCCGTATTCGCGCCCGTACCCGCGCCCGAGCTCGCCCCGCTTCCCATGCCCCGCCGGCCGTCTCCGAAAACCGACAAGAGTGAGGCTCCCATGAGCAAGAAGAGCAGCGCCGCGCTCGCGCAGGCCATCCCGGCCGCGCGCGCGTCGAGCGCCGGCAGTAGCCGCCGTCAGAAGGTGGAGAGCGCTCGCTCGCCCGTGGCGGACGCGGAGTCTTCGCCGTCGGTCGAGGACGAGGGCGACGACGAGGCCGCGCCGGCCAGCAAGGTCGCAGAGGGTGAAGGCGAGCTCGTCGTGCTCGACGAGGAGTTCGAGTTCGAGGACGCGGCCGCGGAGGTCGAGGAGGGCGACGCGCCGGCGCCGGCCACCAAGAAGAAGGTCGCGAGCGAAGAGGGCGGCGGCGACACCATGCTCGCGCGCTACTTCCGCGAGATGGCCACCCACCCGGTCATGGGCCCCGACGAGGAGCTCGGCACCGCCGTCAACGTGGAGAGCGCCGAGGTCGAGCAGTGGTGCGCGATCCTCAGCTACCTGCCCGCCGCGGACTTCGCGCTCGACATGCTCGAGAAGGATCTCCCCAAGGACGAGGAGGCCATCGACCTCCCGCAGATCCCGGAGCTCCGCAAGTACTGCAAGCTCTACAAGAAGCAGCGCAACAAGCTCACGCGCGACCAGGAGAAGAAGTACCGCGCCGTGTGCGAGAGCCTGGCGCGCGCCATCCGCCTCGCGGACTCCGATCGCCTGTGGATCGCGCACGCCGAGGAGATCGTGCGGAAGCTCGGCGAGGCCATCGCCATCGACGACCTCGAGGACGAGGGGATCGCCGTCGCCGCGCCCGCGGGGCCGACCTCCGATCCCACGCTCGCGAACACGCCCGGGTACAAGAAGTACCTCGATCGCATCGGCGAGATGAACCGCGTCGCGAAGCGCGTGAAGAACAAGTTCGTCAAGGCGAACCTGCGCCTCGTGGTCTCGATCGCGCGCCGTTACAACCGCGGTCGTCTCCCGCTCATCGACCTGATCCAGGAGGGCAACATCGGCCTCATGAAGGCGGTCGAGCGGTTCGATCACTCCCGCGGCTACCGCTTCTCGACCTACGCCTCGTGGTGGATTCGCCACGCCATCAGCCGCGCGCTCGCCGACAAGGGCCGCGCAGTCCGCATCCCCGTGCACATGCTCGACACGCACAACCGCGTGCAGCGCGCGACCCAGGCGGTCATCGCGCGCACCGGCCGCGATCCGACCCTCGACGAGCTCGAGAAGGAGACGGGCATCCCCCAGGAGAAGCTCGACAAGGTGAAGGGCGCCTGGGCCGAGACGCCGTTCTCGCTCGATCGTCCGGTGGGCGACGAGGACGGACGGAAGTTCATCGACTTCCTGCAGGACGACAACATGCAGTCGCCCTACGAGAGCCTCGTCTCGCAGAAGTGGGGCGAGGAGGTGCGGCGCCTGCTGGGCCACCTCACCCCCATCGAGTCGCGCATCATCCGCTGGCGCTTCGGCCTCGACGACGAGGACGAGCTGACGCTCAAGGAGATCGGCGACAAGTACAACCTGTCGCGCGAACGGATCCGCCAGCTGCAGGAGCAGGCGCTGGGCAAGATCCGCAAGCACATGCGCGACTAGGGTTCGGCGCGTTCAGAGGGGCTCGTACGAGACGTGGCCGTCGCGTGCGACCACCGCGAACGCGCGGCCGAGGACCTGCTCGCGATCGACGAAGCCGAACGTACGGCCATCGCGGCTGTTGCCGCGATTGTCACCGAGCAGCAGCACCTTGCCCGCCGGGACGTGGATCGGGCCGAGGTCGGGGCCGCCGCCGTAGTCGAGCGAGAGCGTGTGCTCGGTCGCGGCGTGGCCGTCGATGCGCACGCGGCCGGCACGCACCTCGACGAGATCGCCCTCCACGGCGACGACGCGCTTCAGCAGCACCGCGCCCACCACGTCCGACGAGGTCGCGTGCTTCGACTCCGCGTCGGGGGGCTCGAGGACCACGACGTCGCCGCGGGCGGGACGCGCGTAGTGCAGGAGATAGGTTTCGGTCAGCGGGAGGCGCAGCCCGTAGGCGGCCTTCGAGACCACGATGTGATCGCCGACGTGGACGTTCGGTTCCATCGAGCCGCTCGGCACCCGGTAGTGATCCGCGAGCGATGCCCGCGCGGTGAACGCTACCGCCGCAGCGGAGCCGAGCTGCAGAACGGTCCGGAAGAGGCCGCCGCGCGTTCGCCTGGGGGTAGCCATAGGACCTTGCAACAGGCGAGACCTCGACGGGATTCCCGCGTAAGCTCTGGTCCGTGGCAGACATCGAGTGGGTCCTCCTCCGTTCCTTCGCCGACCAGACGCAGGCCAACCTGCTCGGTGAGTTCCTCGGCAACCAGGGCATCCAGGTGAGCGTCGAAGGCGCCTTCGCCTCGGGCGTGCTGCCAGGCGTCGAGGGGACGCGCGTGATGGTCCCGGCCGACTGTATCGACGAGGCACGCGACGCCGCCGAGGCCTTCGACGGCACCCGCGACGACGTCCCCACGCCGATCCCCGGCGTCTGAGGTCTTCGCTCAGCCGCGGAGGATCTTGACCCACTCGACCGGGAGGGACTCGACCTCGAGGCCCAGCACCTCGACGATCTCGGTCAGGCGCTGGCGTTCGATGTCGCTCACCACGCCGTCCGCCATCGTGATCTTCCAGGTGGTCTGCACGAAGTCGTCGAAGACCTCCTTGATCTCCGCCATCGAGAGCGCGCCCGACGAGAGGTAGGCCTTCAGCTCGGCGCGCTCCGCGTCCTCGGCCGTGGCGTCCGAGAAGATGCGAGCGAGCATGCCCTTCAGCTTGCGCTTGTCGTCCATCGTCCCGCGAACGTAGCCGAGAACCGCCAGGCGCGCGACGCGCATGCTTGCCGACCTACCTTGCAGAGCCCCCTCGCGATCAGGCACATTCAAGGGGATGCGGTTGGGGCTGATCGGTGACGTCCACGCGGAGCACGAGCGGCTGCAGGTCGCGCTCCGGGCGCTGAGCGCGGCCCGGGTCGACCGCCTGCTATGCGTCGGCGATCTCGTCGATGGTCACGGCGACGTCGACCGCACGTGCGCGCTGCTCGCCGAGCACCAGGTCACCACGGTGCGCGGCAACCACGATCGCTGGATCCGCGACGACGACATGCGAACCCTCCCCTACGCGCACCGCATGACCGCGCTCGCGCCGGCGTCGATCGCGCTCCTGAAGTCCCTGCCCTCGACGCTCACCATCGATCTCCCCCTCGGAAAGCTGCTGCTCTGCCACGCCGTGGGCACCAACGACATGCAGAAGCTCGGGCCCGACGACAGCGGCTACGCCATCTCCTCGAACGCAGATCTCCTGAAGGTCCTGTTCGACCCGAGCATCGCCATCATGGTCTGCGGTCACACCCACGTGCCGATGGTGCGGCGCTTCGAGCGCGGCGCGGGCAAGACGCCGCTCGTGGTGGTGAACGCCGGCACGCTGGCGCGCGAGGACAACCCGGGCTTCGTGATCCTCGACACCGAGGCGCGGCGCGGCGACTTCTTCCGCATCGGCGAGGATCTCGCGATATCGCCGCTCTCGCGCGCCGTGCTCTGAGCGATCCGCCGGCCCTCACTTCGGCAGCGACGAGGATGACGAAGCGGCGCGCGCGGCGGGTACGATCTCGTAGTCCGCGGCGAGCTCGGGACGGACGTTGCCGTCATCGCCGGCGAGCCAGACCGGCGCGGTACGCTGCGGGACGCGCAGGCGCTCCTTCGGGCTGACGGTCCCGAAGACGAGATCCCACACCGGCGTGGTGACGCCGTGGTTCTTCCGCGGGGTCTTCGAGTGGTGCAGGAGATGGTGGCGCCGGAGCCAGCGACCGTAGGGTCCGCGCGGCGGGTGCGTGTGGATCCGCCGATGCAGAACCTCGTACGCGCCGTACGCGAGGGCGAATCCCGCGCCGAACGACGCCGCGCGGCGGACGCCGAGCACGGGCGCCAGCGCGGCCGTGAACAGCGGCACCGCGACCGCGGCCGCTACCACCTTGCGCTCCCGATTGAACTCCGCGGCCAGCCCCGCCGGCGTGAGGCGCGCCAGGAGCGAGCGCACGGGCGTGCGCTTCGGACCGTGGCCCACGAACCGGTGGATCGCGTACTCGCTCGCGCTCCACGAAATCGCACCGACGACGAACCATCCCATCGGCATCATGCCCTCGCTTTCCTCGCGCCGTTCTTCCGGCGGCTATCGTCGCGCTTGCTGCGGCTCGTTTCGTGCGCGACGAGGCGTGACGCGCGCGCGAGATCGCGCGGGGCGGCGCCCCAACCGGCGAGCAGCGCGAGCACCGCGGCGCCGCCGATCTCGGTCGACGACGGGAGCGCGGGAGCGATTCGCCGAGCCTTCTCGAGCGAGAGCGCGCCCGTGAGCGTCGCCCACAACGCCAGCGTGCGCTCGAGGCTGTTGCCCTTGGACAAGGCGGAGCAGCCCGCGGCCTCCTGGAACATCGCCGCCACTCCCCCGAGGAGCGCAAGGAGGAGCGGTGCGGTGCGGTGCGACTCGTCGTCGGACGGGAGCGGGCGCGGATCGCCGAGGAGCAGGGCGACGAGGAACGCGGCCTCGGGATCGGTGCGCGGCACGGCGAGGTAGAAGCGCGCGCTGCCGATCAGCCTCGCGATGGCTGCAACCGCCGGCGGAGCGCCAGCGATGCGGGGCTCGAGCGCGCGCGAGGCGTCGAGGAGGCCGGCGTGGATGGCGCTCACCGCGCGCCGCTGGAGGGCGGCAAGGAGGGCGTCCTTCGAATCGAAGTAGCGATAGAGCGCCGCGGGGACGTACCCCAGCGCCTTCGCCAGGCGCCCGAGGGTGAGCGCATCGTGCCCCTCGGCGGCGAGGATCACCATCGCCGCGTCCAGGATCGCGCTGGTCCGCGCTTCCCGTTTGAGCTCGACGCGACCGAGCGCAGCCGGCGCCAGCGCCACGAGGCTCGATTCATGACTCATGTCCACAAAGTGAACGCCGTTCACTTATTTGTCAAGGCGCCCCTGGCTCCCGACCACTAGCCTCTTCAGGTATCTCTCTCCCCCGTGATCCGGTTTCTCCTCACAATTTTAGCTGCAGGAGGAGAGCGCCGCGTAGACCGAAGAAATAGAAGTAGCCAGAGAGAGCCTTCGCGAGCGGCTCGACCAGTTCCTCCCAGGCCGATCCGCCCTCCGCCAAGGATCGCGGCCTGCTCCTCGCGTGACCCTGCCCCGATTCGCTGGACAACCGAATTCAGTGCCGTAGCTGTTCTTCACGATGAAGTAGCCGAACGTCCGGTTGTAGCCGACGATCAACATGGCGTGCCCGCCCTCGCCGCCGATCGGGTTGCCGTACGAGTCGAGCTGGACGTCGATCACGCCGCTCTCGGCAGTGCCGTCGGACCAGTCGGTGCCCGTCAGCCAGAACCCTCCGACGATGTCGAACCCCATGTCGAGGAACGCCTCGAGGTAGTTCGTGTTGTTTACCGAGAGCGCTCCGGTGCCCCCGCCCTGACCGAAGAGCTGGATGGTTTCGCCGAAGCCATACCTCCTGTTGTCCGCGCAAGCAGGCTCCGCGGCTGCCTTGATCGCGGATCGCCGACTGGTTCGGACGATGATCGGCGATCGTGGCGATCGGCACCGGAGTGTTCGTCCCTTCGCCGGCGGCCCGGCCGTGAATGCGTTCACGTAGGCCGCGTACTTTTGCATTTCCGGCGGGATGGGCGCGGGCTTGATCTTGGCGGGCGTCGGGCTGGGCGCGTCGACCGGCTCGAGCGCATACGTACGTCCGCTCTTCACGCGCAGGAGCGGCGTGTTGCCGGAGTACGTGAGGTACTGGGCGAGCGCGGCGGGCGTCACCTTCTTCTTGTTCGCCAGTGCCGTCTTGAGCGCGGGCGATACCGTCACCGTGCCGAGCCTCGGCGCGGTCGGTGTCGACTGCGCCGCCGCCTGTTGCGAGCCGGCGAGCGTGACGGCCGCGATCGTCATCGC
>JAYTBL010001052.1:0-2470 GCA_043736975.1 Polyangiaceae bacterium | reverse complement strand
GCGGAGTGTGCGGCCGCGCCTGCCGCTTCGGCCTCGGAGCCGTCGTCCTGCGCGCTGCCGAGCGCGCCGGTCACGTCGCGCGCCTCGGACACGAACGTCGAGGGGGCCACGCTCGCCGTTTGCTCCACCGCGCCGCTCACCGGCTTCTTTCGCGACGGGCGATGCTCGACGGGCGCAGACGACCACGGCGTCCACGTGGTCTGCAGCGAGGTGACGGACGCGTTCCTCCAGTTCAGCAAGGGCCGCGGCAACGACCTGGTCACGCCGCGCGGCGCCTTCGCCGGGCTCAAGCCGGGCGACCGCTGGTGCCTGTGCGCGGCGCGCTGGCGCGAGGCCGACGAAGCGGGCGTGGCGCCGCCGGTGGTGCTCGAGGCCACCCACGAAGCGGCGCGCGCGATCGTCGACGCGAAGTCCCTGCGCGCCCATCGGCTCGAGCGTCGTTGATGTGAGCCGAGACGATTACGGTGGCGCATCACACAATGTGCGCCATCATTCCGGGTGCTCTTTCGCGCCGTCGCGACTGGGCGAATGATGACTCTTCCGGCCATCGAGCTCCTCGCGATCGAGAAATCGTTCGGCGGCGTCCAGGCGCTGCGCGGCGCCGAGCTCTCGGCGTTGCCCGCGGAGATCCTGGGCCTGTGCGGGGAGAACGGCGCCGGCAAGTCGACGATCCTGAAGATCCTCTCCGGCGTGTATCCGCGCGCGAGCTACGGCGGCACGGTGCGCGTGCGCGGCGAGGAGCGCGTGTTCGACACCACGCGCGACGCCGAGCACGCCGGCATCGCGATCGTGCACCAGGAGCTCATGCTCGTGCCGGAGCTCTCGGTGGCCGCGAACCTCGCGCTCGGTCGCGAGGGCGGCAAGGCTGCACGGGGGGGCATGTTCGGCTTCGTCGACGACGACGCCATCGAGGCGCGCGCCCGCGAGCTGCTCGCGAAGTTCGGCGTGGAGAACGACATCGATCCGTCGGCGCCGGTCGGGCGGCTCGGGATCGGCCTCCAGCAGGTGGTGGAGATCGTGCGCGCGCTCTCCCAGGACGCGAGCATCCTCATCCTCGACGAGCCCACCGCGGCGCTCACCGGCAAGGAGACCGACCGCCTGATGGAGTGGCTGCGCGGCCTCCGGCAGGCCGGCACCACGTGCATCTACGTCTCGCACCGCATGGACGAGATCTTCACCATCTGCGACCGCATCACCGTGCTCCGCGACGGCAAGACCGTGGGCACCGTGGATGCGAAGACCACGAGCGGTGACGAGGTGGTGTCGATGATGGTAGGCCGCTCGCTCGCCGGCAAGGGCACGCGCGCCACCGCGCTGCCCGAGGACAACGTCGCGCCCGTCCTCGAGCTCGCGAAGCTCTCCGTGCGCCTGCCGGGCGTCGCCATCGAGTCGACCGCCGGCAAAAGCGAGGGCCGCGTGCGCGCGTTCGCCGTCGAGGACATCTCGCTCACCATTCGCCCCGGCGAGGTGGTCGCGGTCTGCGGCGCGATGGGCTCGGGCCGCACCGCGCTCCTCTCCACGCTCTTCGGCTGCGCAGAGCGCGGCTACACGGGCAGCGTGCGGATCCGCGGACGCGAGGTCTCGCTCGGATCGGCGCGCGACGCCATCGCCGAGGGCGTCGCGCTCGTCCCCGAGGATCGCAAGGGCCGCGGCCTGGTGCTCGGCATGAGCGTGGGCGACAACCTCACGCTGCCTCCGGCGCGCAGCAAGATCGCTCGCGCCCTCGAGTGGATCGGCTTCGTCGACGAGGAAGAGGAGGAGCTGCTCGCGGCGCGGCGCATCGAGGCGCTGCACATCCGCAGCGCGGCGGGCGCCGAGGTCGCGACGCTGTCCGGCGGCAACCAGCAGAAGGTGGTCATCGGGAAGTGGCTCGAGACCCCGGCCACGGTGCTCCTGCTCGACGAGCCCACGCGCGGCGTCGACGTCGGCGCTCGCGAGGAGATCTACGCGCTGCTCGACGGGCTCGGAAAGAACGGCACCGCCATCCTCCTCGCCTCGAGCGATCTACCCGAGGTGCTGCGCCTCGCGCATCGCATCCTCGTGCTCCGGCACGGCAAGGTGGTGGGCGAGCTCGACGGACGCACCGCGACGGAGGAGGACATCGTGAGCATCGCGACCGGCGCGAGCGAGGTGGTGGCGGCATGACGTCCGTGACCCCCACGCTCCTGAAGAGCCCGAACCCGCTGCGCGACATCCTCGCCTCGCGCTCGCTGCGCACCGTGCTGGTGCTGCTGGCGATGTGGACCGTGCTCGCGGTCCACCCCGAGACGCGCGAGGCGTTCGTGACCTCCGGCAACTTCTCGAACCTCACCGCGCAGGTCGCGGAGATCGTGATCATCGGCGTCGGAATGACGCTCGTGATCCTGATCGGGGGCATCGATCTCTCGGTCGGTGCGGGCATGGCCGTCGCGGGGGTCATCTCGGCGAAGCTGCAGATCGACATGCAGCAGCCAGCGTGGGTCGCGGTGCT
>JAYTBL010001051.1:0-6298 GCA_043736975.1 Polyangiaceae bacterium | reverse complement strand
GGCGCGTTCGGATCCACGATCGACACCGGCGGCGCTTGCGGCGGCAGCGCGCTCGGATCGTCGAGGGCTGCGCCCGGCACCTGGGCAGCGCTCGCGGGTAGCGTCGCCATCGGGGCCTCGGCGTCGAGCGGGGCGAGCGTGACTGCCGGAGCCTGAAGCGCACGCGCGAGCGTCGGGTTCGGAGGCCCCCGTTCGCCGGCGCCGGCGCCAGCGTCAGCCTCGGCGTTCCGCTGCGGCACGCGCGCGGCGACCACGCTCGGATCGCGCATCGCGCTCCGGTCGCGCATCGCGCTCGGATCGCGCATCGCGCTCGGGTCGCGCGTCGCGCTCGGGTCGCGCGCGCTCGGTGCGCGCTCGGTGCGGGGCGCAAACGCGGGGGCCGGCGGCTGCGGCTGCGCGGTTGCGGACCGCCCGTTCGAGGGGCTGGTTTCGCTCGGCGGTAGCGGCTGCGCGCTCGCTGGCGCCAGGGGGAGCTTCTCGCTCGTCGGCGCAGGCACGTCGCCCTGGAGCTCGGCGCTCGACGACGCAGGCCGCGCGCCGCGGAAAGGCTGCGCCTTCCCCGCCCCCTGCGCTGGAGCCGCCCCGCTCTCCGCCGCGCTCGGCTCGCCCTTCGGCTCGGTAGCCACCGGCGGACCGGAGCTCGGCAGCATCTTCCGCTTCACGTCCACGGGCGGCTCGCTCGGCCACGCAAAGGGCGTCCCGAACGCCGCTTCCTTGGCCTGCGGCATCGCCAGCGCGACGGCGCGCGCATCCGGCGTGACCGGCTCGTCGGCGCCGTCAGCCTGGTCATCGCGCTCGCCCGCCGCGGTGGCAGGCTCGCTGGGCGGGCTTGCGTCGTTCGCCGCCCAGAGCTCGCTGCCGAGAAGCTCGGCGAAGCGCGCGACCTTCGGCGCCAGCCCGCCGCTCCGCGAGCCTTCCGATAGGGGCGCCGCCTCCTCCTTGGCGGAGGACCGCTCGAGACTCGCGCCGCCCATCACGCTACCGAGATTGCTGTTCATGACTCTTCCTTCTCCGCGCCCAAGCTTCCGCGCTGCGTGCGCCGCGCCGCCAGAGCGTCTTCGGCGCTGCGCGCGATGCGCGCGCGGGTCGCCTGCGCGGTAGCGTCCGCCCGCTCACCCCAGATCTCGAAGCGCCGGAGCTCGGTCCGCGCCTCCGCGACCACTCTCCGCAGGCGCTCCTCTTCGACCTTCTTCGCCTGCACGTTCGCCTCCGCCCTCTGCACGGCCTGACGCAAGGTTCGTGCTCGCGCATCGGCATCGTCCAGATCGGCCATGACCGCCGCGTCCGCCCCGCGCGCCGTCGCGTCCCGCCACGCCTGCTCGGTGGCCGCGAGCGCCATCTCCGCGGCAGTGACCGAAGCGCGCGCCTGCGCGAGCGCGCCCTCGGCGGCAAAGGCCGCCCGTTCCTTGACGCTGCACAGCTTGTCGATGCGCTTCGTCATGCGCGCGACAGCTCCGCGATGCGAATGACACCCTGGATCGTCTCCTCGCGCGGGGTCGCCTCGTCAGGGGGCTGACGGAGGAGCGCCTCGATGAGCGGCAGGCTCTTGCGCGCGGCGTCGACGCGCGCGTCGGCGCCCGCGACGTACGCGCCGATCTGGATGAGGTCGGCCGCGTCCTCGTAGGCCGCGAGCAGCTCGCGCACGCGCGTCGCGGCGTCGAGATGAGGCCGATCGCAGACGTCGCTCGCCAGCCGCGAGACGCTGCGCAGGACATCGATCGCGGGGTGCTGGCCGCGATCGGCGAGCTTTCGCGAGAGCACGACGTGCCCGTCGAGGATGCCGCGCACGGTATCGGCGATGGGGTCGTTGAGATCGTCGCCCTCGACCAGCACCGTGTAGACCGCGGTGATCGAGCCCGCTCCCCCGTCACGACCCGCGCGCTCGAGCAGCGGCGGCAGCGCCGCGAACACCGTCGGCGTGTAGCCCTTGGTGAGCGGCGGCTCACCCGCAGCGAGCGAGGCCTCGCGCAGCGCCATCGCGAAGCGCGTGACCGAGTCCATCACCAGGAGCACGCGCTTGCCCTGCTTGCGGAAGTGCTCGGCGATGGCCGTGGCGCGCAGCGCGCCGCGTACCCGGACGAGCGGCGGCGTGTCGCTGGTCGCCGCCACGACCACGCAACGCCCCATGTTCTCGGGTCCGATCGCGTTACGGACGAAGTCGCCGACCTCGCGCCCGCGCTCGCCGATCAGCGCCGCGACGATGACGTCGGCATCGGCGTGGCGGCACATCATCCCCAGCAGCGTGCTCTTGCCGACGCCGGTGCCGGCGAAGAGCCCGATCCGCTGCCCCTCGGCGAGCGGGAGGATCGCATCGAGCGCGCGCACCCCGGTGCTGAGCGGTCGATCGATGGGGCGGCGCGCGAACGGCGCCGGCGGCGGGGCGTGGAGCGGGGCGCGGCCCGCGCTGCGCACCAGCGGCCGGCCGTCGAGCGGGCGGCCGAAGGCGTCGATCACCCGGCCCAGCACCTCGTCGCCCACCTCGGCGGTGGTCTCGCCGAGGCGCGGCCGGACGCGCGCGCCCGGGGAGATCCCCGCCGTCGGTCCCAGCGGCGCGGCGAGCAGTCGATCGTCGCGGAACCCGATGACCTCGAGCGGCACCGTGCCCGAAGGGGTGATGACGTCGAGCTCGCGGCCTACCGCGACGTGCACGCCCTCGACCTCGACGAGCTGACCGACCACCTTCTTCACGCGCCCCTCGAGCCGCGCGAGCGGCGCCGTGGCCACCTGGAGCGCGTAGGAGCCGAGCGCGATCGCCGGCTCGGGGTTCACGAGATCGCTCCGATGGTCTCGCTCACGGCTTCCATCCGGGCGGCGGCGCTGATCTCGACCGACGTGGCCGTCGTCCGCACCTCGCAGGTACCCGGAGGCAATCGGTGGTCGACCTCGAGCGTGTGGCGATCGTCAGTGATGTTCGCCCACGCGCTCTTCGGGAGCTCATCGGCGAGATCGCTGGAGATGGCGACGACGAGCTGCTCGCGCGCGGGCAGCGTCGCGATCGCCTCCTTGGCCCAGGTGACGAGCTGCTCGGGATTCGCGGTGAGCTCGAGGCCGACCACGCGCTCGGCGATGACCAGCGCGAGCTTGACCAGCTCGCCCTCGCTCGCCTCGAGCACGCGCCGCCGCGTCGTGGCGAGGGTCTGCGCGAGCTGGGCGGTCGTCCGGCGGAGCGTCTCGATCTCCTCGTTGAGCGCGCGCACCGTCTCCTCGTGCGCCGCGCGCTCGCGGATCCGCATCGAGTCCGGCGCGGGCCGGTCGCTGGGCCGCGGCCGGCTCGCCGGCGGCGGCGCGATGCTGGGGGACTTCATGCCCGGCACGACGGAGAGGCGGGGCCGCGACGAGATCGGAGCCGGAGCCGGCGCCGGCGGCGCAAGCCACGAGGGCCGGCGCAGCGACGAGGCGCCCGCGGGATGCATCCAGGCAAGGACGCGGACCGCGGCCATCAGTCCTCCTCGCGGCCGAGGCTGATGGTGCCGGCGGCCTCGAGGCGCAGCGCGACCTCGATGATCTCCTTGCGGGCGGCCTCGATCTCCGCCTTGCGGATCTGGCCGAGGTTCTCGAGGTCGTCCTTGATGAGGTCGGCCGCGCGCGAGGAGAGCCCGCGGAAGACCGCGTCCATCACCCCCTGTCCTGCGCCCTTGAGGGCGATGGTGAGCCGGTCGGTGGCCGCCTCGCGGAGGAGACCGCGCATCGCCTTGGCGTCGAGCCGCGCGAGGTCGTCGAAGGTGAACATCGCCATGCGGACGGTGGCGGCGAGCTCGGCGTCCTCGGACTCGATGGTGGCGAGGATGCTCGTGGAGGCGCCCTTCCCGCTCGCGTTGAGCAGCTCGGCGGCCTTGGCGACGCCGTCGACGTTGACCAGCGCGGTGGCATCGGAGGAAGGCAGCGCATTGGCGATGGCGTTCGCCACGTCCTCGAGCACGCTCGCCGGCAGCTGGGTCATCTTGCTGACGTGCTTGACGATCGCCGCTTGACGCTCCTCGCTGAGCGCCGCCAGGATCGCGGCGGCCGAGATCGGCGTGAGCATCGACAGGATCGCGGCCGCGAGCTGCGGCGGCTCGTTGCCGAGCAGCACCGCGACGTCCTCGGGCGCTGCCGCCTCGAGGCGCGCGAGCGGGCTCGTCACCACCGTGTCCTCGAACACCACCCGAGCGCGCTCCTCGCCGATCGCGCCCGCGGAGAGCTTACGCAGGTAGCGCAGCCCGCCGCGCGGGATGGCGACCTGCTTCTCCGAGCGCTCCAGGAACTCGCTGAACGTCTGCAGCGCCGCTTCCTTGGGAACCTCACGCATCGACCCGGCGATGGTGCGAAGCTTCCGGATGTCGTCCTCGTTCAGCTGATCGACGAGCGGCTTGGCGACCTCCTCGTCGAGGGAGAGCAGGAAGAGGACGGCTTTTTCGGAGTTGGTCAGCACGGGTTCCTTCTGGGAGAGGGTGCGAGTCGAAGGTCACGCCGCTTCTTGACGCGTCGCCTCGCTCGCTCCGAGCCACTGACGCAAGATCAGCGCCGCGGTGGCGGGGTCGCGGGACACGCGCTCCTGGACCTGCTTGCGGAGCTCGTCGGCCGTGGGCTCGAGCGCCGCGAGATCCTCTTCGCTGGGCTCGCTGACCGCGATTGCGGCCTTTTCTGCGGCCACGGCTGCGGCCTCCGCGACCACCGCCTCGGCGGCCTTGCGACGCGACCGGCGGCGGAGGGAGAGCGTCATGGCGATGACGCCCGCCAGAACCGCGACGGCAGCCGCAGCCGCGTACGGTCCATGACGCTTCGGCTGGAAGACGAAGGGCGCCGGCGCCTCGGGCAGCGCGGGCTCGGCGGCGAGGGCGATGAAAGGTACCGACTCGACGGTGACGAGGTCGCCGCGCTTCTCGTCGGCGCCGACCGCGCTGCGCACCAGCGCCGAGATCTTCTCCATCTCCTCCTTGCCCCGGGGCGCGCCGGTGATCGGAACGCCGTCGACCACCACCGCGACCGTGACGCGGCGCAGGGTGCCGGAGGCGATGAAGCGCTTCTCGACCACGTGATCGAGCTCGAAGTTCCGGGTGTGAGACTCGCGGATCGCCCCCGGCGTCCCTGCGCCGCCGTCGACCGAGCGGCCATCACCGTTGGGGAGGTTGCTCTGCGCGCCGGGCACGCCGGTGGCGCCCGCGGAGTCCTCGCCCATGCGCTCGACGCTGCGCTCCTCGCTGCGGAGCGCGCTGCGCGTCGGATCGTAGCGGTCCTCGACGCGCTCGGTGCGCGCGGTGTCGAGCTCGGCGGTCACGCGCACATCGACGTGCCCCGCCCCCACCACCTTCTCCACCATGCCGCGGGCGCGCTCCTCGAGCGTCGCCTCCAGCGAGCGGGTCTGCGAGGCGCGGTCGTCGTCCGAGCCGCCGGCCTCGTCGCGCCCATCGACGCGTCGCGGCTTGTGGAGGACGGTACCCTCGGTGCTGACGAGCGCGACGCGATCGGGCGTGAGGCCCGCGACCGACGACGAGACGAGGTGCACGATGCTCCCGATCTCGCTGCCGCCCAGGGTACGACCGGAGCGCAGCTTCACCACCACCGACGCCGACGCCGGCTCGTTCCGGCTCACGAACACCGATTTCTCTGGCAGAACGAGGTGCACGCGGGCGCTCTGCACCGCGGCGAGGCTGCCGATGGTGCGGGCCAGCTCGCCCTCGAGCGCGCGGCGGTAGAGGATGCGTTGCTCGAACTCGGTCGCGCCGAGGCGCATCTTGTCGAAGCTCTCGAAGCCCACCGAGCCGCCGCGCGGGAGCCCCGCGCCTGCGAGCTCGAGCCGCAGCTCGCGCGCCTGAGCCTCGGGCACCTCGACGGTCGTGCCCTCGCCCTCCACCTTGTACGGGACCTTCATCTCCTTGAGCTTCGCCACCACCGCGGCCGCGTCCTCGCGGTCCATGTTCGCGTACAGCACCGCGTAGGTCGGATTGGCCGAGCGGACGCTGACATACGAGGCGAGGGCGAGGGCCGCCACGATGGTCGTGACGGTGAACACCTTCACCGGCCGCGAGAGGCCCTTCACGAAGGCCAGCGCGCGGAGGACGTAGGGGCGGATGTTCTCGGGGATCAGGTTCAACATTTATTTTTCAGACGCTCGTGCGCCAGAGCTCGTGAAACGCGTCGAGGAGCTTGTTCCTCACGTTGCCGACCAGCTTCAGGGAGATGTCGGCTTCCTTCATCGCAATCATCGTTCCGTGCAGATCGTCGCTGGTGCCCGCGGCCAGCGCCTGCGCCTTGGCGTTGGCGTCGGCGTCGGTGGCGCTCGCGCTCATGACCATCTTCTCCAGGATGCCGGAGAACG
>JAYTBL010001050.1:0-6301 GCA_043736975.1 Polyangiaceae bacterium | reverse complement strand
GGCGCGGTCGGCTTCTCGCGCACCGTCGCCATCAAGCGCCTCCATCCCCACCTCGCCCGGGACGGCGAGTTCGCGAACATGTTCCTCGACGAGGCGCGGCTCGCGGCGCGCATCCGCCACCCCAACGTGGTGGCCGTGCTCGACGTCGTCCACGACGCAGGCGAGCTGCTGCTGGTCATGGATTACGTCCAGGGTGAATCTCTCTCGCGACTCGGGCGGGCGATGAAGCCGGGCGGCATCCCTCCGCGGCTGGCGGTCACGGTCGTCACCGGCGTCCTCCACGGCCTGCACGCCGCGCACGAGGCGACCACCGAGCAGGGCGAGCCGCTCGACATCGTGCACCGCGACGTCTCCCCGCAGAACGTGATGGTCGGCGTCGACGGCGTGGCGCGCATCTTCGACTTCGGCGTGGCCAAGGCGGCCCACCGCGCGCAGACGACGCAGGACGGCTCGATCAAGGGAAAGATCTCGTACATGGCGCCGGAGCAGCTGCTCTCGGAGGCCGTCGATCGCCGCGCCGACGTCTACTCGGCGGCGGTGGTCCTGTGGGAGGCGCTCACCGGCGAGCGGCTCTTCGAGGGCGAGAACCAGGGCCGCATCATCCGCAAGATCCTGGACGAGCCGGTGCCGGCGCCGAGCTCGGTCACGCCCGGGCTCCCCAAGGCGCTCGACGAGGCGGTGATGCGCGGGCTGGAGCGCGACCTCACGAAGCGCTGGCAGACGGCGCGCGAGTTCGCGGCGGCGCTCGAGCAGTGCTCGCCGGCCGCCTCGGCGACGCAGCTCGGCGAGTGGGTGGAGTCGATCGGCGGCAGCGCGCTCGGCGATCGCGCGCAGCGCGTGAAGGACATCGAGAGCCGCTCCGACGTCTACCTGCCGGCGGTGAACGGCGAGGCCGAGCGGCTCACGGTCACGGAGCTCGGGTTGCAGCCGAAGATCTCGCTGAAGCCTCCGACCAGCGCGCAGGCGTTCGCGGTGCTCGTGCCCGCTCCTCGGACCGGAGGCGATCCTTCCTCGAACGAGGCCCCGGGCGAGGGCGAGGAGCAGAGCGGAACGCACGAGCGAACAGGGCCGGTGGACGACCCCACGTCCTCGTCCAAGCTCGCCGCGGGGCCCTCCTCGTCGACGCGCCTGCCCATCTCCACGAAGCTCAATCCCGTGTCCGTCCAGACCATCGCGGTCACGCCGCTCGCCTCGCTCGAGGCTGCAGCGGCGAGGCGAACCGGCAGCAAGCGCATGCTCCTGGTGGGGGTGACGCTGGCGGTGCTGGGCGTGCTCGCGGTGCTCTTCGCGCTCACCTGGACGCTACGGCACCGGTGAGCGCCACGAGGCGGCGCTCGATGCCGGCGAACCGGCCCGCCCGGGGCGGCGGGACGCCGGCCGGCGTGCGATCGCTCGCGCGCTTGCCCTCGAGATCCATGGACAGCCGGGCGAGCAGGCGCGCGGCGCCCGACGGCGTGGGGACCCGCGGCGAGAGGCGCAGGACCTTCTCCTCGGGCGAGCGGCCTGGCACGACGCGGATCCCTGGCGCGAGCTGCGCGATCTTGGATGCGGCGGGCGACGCGTCGTCGAAGCGCACGAGCACCTCGGGCAGCGCTGCGGGCGCGCCGGGAAGCGCCCCGGCCAGCGCGAGCTCGATGGTGCGGAGGCCCGGGATGCGATCGTTCGGCGAGCAGGAGAGCCGGACCTCGTCGTAGCTCGCCCCGCCTTCGGCGAAGCGCGCGAGGCAGCGCACCTCGACGTGCGCGAGATCGACGAGCCGTCCCAGGAGATCACGCGCCGGCGCGAGGACCCGCGCCGCGAGCTCGGCGGGCGTGGCAGGAAGCTGGGCCCGCGTGCCGGTGAGGAAGAGCGGAACCAGCGCGGCGGCAGCGAGCGGAACGGCGACGGCGACCCCGGCGACGCGCGTGCGGAGGACGAACGCGAGCGCCGCGAGCACGAGCATCGTCGCGAGCGCTGCGACCTTGCCGCGGCGCGTTCCGATGTCCAGCACGTCCCCCGGAGCCGGCGCGGGCGCGCGCTTCACGAGGACGTCGGCATCGGCGACCGGCTGCCAGCGCCCCGGGCCGCGCGGACGCGCCACGCCCGAGGGCGCGCGGTGGGCGGCGACCGCCATCGCGATCACCACCAGCACCGCGCCGTACGCGGGCGATCCCCAGAGGAGCGACGCCAGCGCGCCGGCGGTGACCGCGCCGTAGAGGAACGGGCCGAGCCCCCAGCGCACCGGGAGGAGCATGCGCGGCTGCACCCCCGTGCCCGCGCAGGCGCGCGCCACGAGCGCCTGCTTCGTGCGGAGCGCGAACGCGAGCGCGCCCGCGAGGACCGCCAGCGCCGACGCGATCAGCACCGCTGGCACGTGATTCGGCACCGGCACTGCGGCGATCACCGCGGCGGTGGGCGGACGAAGCTCCGCCGAGACGACGCGCGGGAACGCCTTGGGATCGACGCGCGCCGACCACGTCACGGCCTCGCCGCGGGGCACGTGCGCGCGCACCAGCTCGAGCTCGTCGCGCTCGGGCTCGCGGCGGATGGTGGCGAGCGTGGTCGTGGCCTGCTCGGAGCTCGCGAGGCGCGGCTCGGTCGGCGCCGACGGCAGCTCGAAGACGATCCGCGCGCCGTCGTGGCCCTCCGGCGAGGGCGGCGCGGTCCACGAGAGGCGCCACATCGCGCCGTCGCGCACGAGCATCTTCGTGGCGACGAGGTCGATCTTGTACGTCACATCGACCACGTAGACGCCGCGGCCGAGGCCCTTCGGCTCGTCGTAGGCGATGCGCACCGCGCCTGGGGTCTTCGGGTTCGCCTCGATGCGCGCGGGGATCTCCCCGCCCTTCTCGGGCAGCACCTTGGTCTCGCCGCTCAGCTCGGCGCGCGGGTCGAGCCCCGTGAGCTCGAGGGTCTTGAAGTGCCCGGCCACCACACGGTAGCGGAGGTGGTGCGTGACCACCGCGGTACCGTCGGGCGCCACGGCGACCCGGACGTCATTTGAGGTCTGGTGGACCTCCTCCCAGCCCTTGGCGGCGGAGAGACCCGGCGTGGCAGCTGCCCCGACCAGCGCCACGAACGCCACGAACCCGCGCGAAAAATGGGACCTCAGCACTGCCCCCACATGTACCTACAACGTAGGTGGGAGCAAAGTTCGCGACGTTCGGGGCTGCCTCAGCCGTTGGGGCCGGGCACGCCGCGGGGCGCCGCCGCGGTGACCGGGCCCGAGGCCGGGGTCGTGATCCTCACGATGCCGACCGTGCTCTTCGCCTTGATGTACGAGTGGTCGATGTTGATCTCGTTGGTGCGACCGGTCTGGTCGAAGCTCGGATCCTCGAACGAGGAGTACGAGATCGTGTTCGGCGTGGTGTCCGGGTTGTAGAACATCTGGCCGTAGCCGTTGCCGCGTGTCGCCACGTGGTCGAGCGTGTACTTGCCGAGCGCGTTGAAGTGGAACGGGCAGTGCGACCCGGTGATCACCGAGTACGCGACGTTCAGCAGCGCGCCCGAGGACGAGACGAAGAAGTCGCCGCCCGTTGCGGTGAGCTTCGAGTCCGCGACGCTCACGGTCGCAGCGGGGTCGACCAGCGTGATGTCCGAGCCCGCGTAGTCGAGGTACGTCGCGGTGAACGCGCCGGAGACCGTGGTGCTGCCGCCCTTCACGAAGGCCGCGTGGTGGGTGTCGAGCTTCGCGCCCTTGTCGACGACGAACGCGCCGGTGGTGATCGTCCCGTAGTCGTATTTCGCGGACGTGTTGCCAGTGTTGGCCTGGATGCCGCCGCCCTCGAGGTCCACGCCGGCGAGCGTGAGCGCGCCGCCCGTCGCCACCACGATGCCGCCCCAGCTGGTATTGGTGCCGCTGATCTTCGCGTGGTTGTCCTTCGCCGCGGCCGTGATCGACCCGTGGACGGTGATCGTGACGCCCGCGTTCGCGGTGATCTTCGCGCCCGGAGCGATCGTGATGACCGCGCCCGCCACGATGTCGACGCTCGTGGTGAGGACCTTGCCGTCGTTCCAGGTGTCGCTCTGCGTGGGTGTAGCAGGGAGGGCAGGCGCGGTCGGGGTGGTCGGCGTGCCGCCGCTGCTCGTCGCCGGAGGGTCCTTCGCGCCCCCACTCGAGGAGGGCGCGCCCCCACCTGGTGACTCGGTGTCCCCCCCGGAGCAGGCAACGGCGACAAGGCTCAAGATCACGGCGACGCTGGAAAGACGAACGTTCATGGGCATCCTCGGTGACGCGGGGCCCTGCGCTAAGCTGGGCTCGCCTGGGCTCGCCGGAGTGGTGCAGGAGTCGGGCCTTCGCCGCGCCGGGCACCGCTGTCGGAACGCGACCTACACGCAGAGCCCGAAGCCTCAGCGCGAGGTCAGGGCGATCTTGATCATGTCCTCGATCGCGCCCCGGGGAAGCTTGAAGGTCGCTACCGCCGATCCCGCGCCGCCGCCGCTCGGTCCTTGCGAGGCCACGGTGAGGACGATCGGGGTCTGGCCCTTCGCGGGGAGGGCGTTGAGCAGCCCGAACGCGGTGTGCGAACCTCGATCCATCGCGGTGAAGACGAGGAAGCCGCGCAGCGTCGCGAGGAACGCGCCGTTTGCCTTCACGTCGCGCAGCGCCTCGGCGCTCGCGGTCTTGCCGAGCGTCGCGCCGTCGGGTGCGGACTGGAGCGAGGCCGCGGCCTTCTGCGCGACGAGCTTGCCGTCCAGGCCGAAGCCGATCCACGTGCCGCCCTGATCGGGTACCGCGAGGACGTGGAGCACCAGCGGCTTGACCGGGAACGTCTTGATCTTGCCGCGCGGCACGGGCGCCGGCTTCTGACCGCGCGCGACCGGCGCGGACGCGGGGCCCTCCTCGAGGTCGGCGCGCGGGATCACGATCTCGAGGTGCACGGCGTCCTTGGGGAGCGTGACGCCGGCGGGGGCGGGCGCGACGCGCATCTGCGCCAGCATCTTCCCCGAGGCCTGCTGCTTCGCCCACTTCGCGAACGCGGGGCGGTTCCACAGCCCGGCCCAGTCCTTGAGCATCGGTGCGACCTTGGTGATCGGCTCCTGCACCTGCACGAGGTGCCAGCCGATCATCTGCTCCGCGAGGAGGCGGCTCGCCTCGTCCTCGGCGGCGGGGTTGCCGGGCTTCACCGCGCTCCGCGCGGCGAGGAGCTTCTCGAGCGCTCCCGCGTCGTAGCCCTTGCCGTACACCAGCGCGCCCGTGAAGAGCGTGAGCATGCGATCGATGACGAGCTCGCGCACCGCCTTGCGCTCCGCCTCGGGCATGCCAGCGCCTTCGGTAGCCTCGAGCGCGACGTTGCCGAGCAGCTCGCGCGCGTGATCGAACAGCTTCGGGTCCGAGCCCCTGCCGTACGTCGCGACGTCGGTATCGCCCGGGAGATGGAGGAAGGCGGGCGGCGGCGCTTCGGCGCGCTCGGGGCGGCCGACCGCGACCTTCGCGAGGAGGCTGTTCGTCCGCCCGTAGTCGACCGTCATCGTCGCCTGGAGACCGGCGTCCGCGATCTGCGCGTCGACCGTCAGGCGCTTCGTGTCGCCGACGAGGTCGACGAGCTCGGAGACCGACGCCTCGATGAGCTGCCCGAGCGCCGGGCTCGAGCTGCCGAGGATCGACTTGGCGAGGAACGGCAGGCCCGCGCGCAGCTGGCCGAGCGGCTCGCGGACGGCCTCGAGCGTCATCTCGAGATGGACGTCGGCCGGCCACTGCTGGCGCGGCAAGGTGCGCGTGAGGTACGGCGCGAGGGCGTCGATGGCCTCGCGCTCCCCGCACACCAGGCGCGCGCCGGTCGGCGCGTGGCCGAGGACGCACGAGGTGCCCTCGTCGTCGTCGGGCTCGCGCCCTTTCTGCAACGAGGCGGCGCCGATTCCGTCGACGGTGAACGTGCCGTTCTTGCCCGACACCAGCTTGTGCTTCGCGGAGAGCTTCGCCTTCGCGTCGTCGAACGACTTGACCGCGACCGACACGGCGACCAGCGGCTTCGGATCGCGCTTCGAGCCGCCGAGCGCGACCGCGCCGTCGACGGGCTGCGAGAGATCGACGGCGTCGGCCACACCGTCGTCGGTGATCGAGCGCACGAGGTCGGCGCTGCCGGGGAGCGGCAGGCGCGACCACGAGCCCACGGTCTTGAGGATCCCGTCGGGCTTCGACACGCGGCCCACCACGACCAGGCCTGCCGGCTCGGGGACGGCCGTGGTGTCGGGGGGCGGCTCGGGCAAGACCGCGATCGGCTTCGTCGGGGTGAGCGGTGCAGGCGGCGGCGCGCCCCCCCCGCACGCGACGAACGCGACGAGCGCGACGAGGCTGGTGAGGGCGGCGAGCGAGAGGCGG
>JAYTBL010001049.1:0-6308 GCA_043736975.1 Polyangiaceae bacterium | reverse complement strand
TCGCGTTCATGGCGATGCTGCTGCTCGTCACGGCCTGCGGCATCGCCGTGATCGTCTGGCGAAAGCCGCGCTGGCTCGGCCTCGACGCACCGGCGCCGCCGGCGCCCTCGGCGGCGGTGCCCGTGCCGATGACGACGGTGGGCCCGGCGGACCCGACCGCGGGGATCGTGCCGACCAGCGTCCCGTCGGCGCCTCCCGCACCTCCCGCACCTTCCGCGTCAGGCGCGTCAGGCGCGTCAGCCGCTAGCGCGAGCGTGGCGCCGAAGCCGCGTCCGCGTCCGCCCGCGCCGCCCGCGCCGCCCGCGTCCGCCCTGCTCCCGCGTCAGTGAGCGTCGGCGCGCCGCGCCCTGACGACGGCCGCTAGTTCGGCGGCTTGCGGATGCAGATCGTGCCGAGGAATGCGACGTTCTGACAGACGGGGAGGGGGCCCACGCAGTCGGCGGCGGAGCCGCACTCGTCGGAGCAGAACGAGCCGCCGCCGGGCGGGCCCTCGACGCACACCGAGCTCGCGCAGGCGTTGCCGCTCGTGCACGGGTCGATGCCGTTGCGGCCGGTGCCGCGCGCGCCCGCCTTGCAGGCGCAGCCGTCGGCCTCGCTGCACTCGCAGCGCAGCGCCGCCTGGCAGTCGTGGTTGAACGTGCAGACTGCATCGACCGCGCCGGGGCCGTTGGCGTCGCGCAGGTTCGCGTCGCGCGGCGCATCGGCGGGCGCGTCAGCCCCCCCGTCGCGCTCGGGCGCGCTCCCGTCCTCGTCGACGGATGCCTCGCTCGCTGCCTCGTTGCTGCCGCCCCCGCTGTCGGTGCCGGGCGTGGTCCCGCTGGTCCCGCTCGCGGAGCACGCGCCGAGCGCGCCGCACGCACCAACGAGGACCGCAGCGAGCGAGAGGACCGAAAGGAGCCGCGCGTTGCGCATCCTTCGGAGCGTAACACCGGCCGCGCTGCGCCGTGGGCTGCCACGTAGTTGGCCGCTCTTCACGGCCTCGGCTACGCAAATTCGATGAACGAACGACGCCGAAAGCGCAGCGGAGAGAAGACCGAGGCGCTTCGCCTCTTGCTCGCGGCCGTGAAGGATCGGAGCGACGTCTCGTCGATCGCGATCGTCGACGCCCGCGGCCTCGTGATCAGCGGCATGGGCTCCGCCCAGGAGCTCGCGATCCTGGGAGCGGTCGCGCAGCCGGTGGCCGGCGGCACCGTGAGCGAGCTCTGCGAGCGCCTCACCGAGGGAACGGATGTCCTGTCCAAGGCCATCCCGTCACCGCGCGGCGAGATGTACCTCGCGGCGCTCGGCCACCGCGTCGGTCGCATGCACGAGGCCGCGCTGGGCATCGAGCGCATCCTCCGCGTCGCTTGATCCTCCGGCGGGATGACGGCGCTCAGCGCCGCGGGCGCGGGTACTTCGCCGCCACCGCGATGCTGGTGTCTTCGGGCCAGGCGTGGCGCGGGTACTTCCGCATCAGCTCCTTGCGGATGGCCGGGTAGTGGCGCTCCCAGAAGCCGGCGAGGTCGGTGGTGACCTGCACCGCGCGCTTGTTGGGCGCGAGCAGGTGGAGGACGACCGGGATGCGGCCGGCGTGGGGCGTGGTCCTGGTGCCGAAGAAGTCCTGGAGGTACGACTCGACCCAGGGCGGCTTGCCCTCGTCGTAGGCAATGGACACGGTGCGGCCGCTGGCGAGCGTGACCTTCTCCGGCGCCAGCTCCTCGATCTTGCCGAAGCCGCCGATCTCGCTGCGCAGCGTCCCCAGGAGATCGCCCTCCGCCACCTCGCGCAGCGTCGTCTTACCCATGCATAGTGCACGTAACGCGAGCGCGACGTCGGCGTCGGTGGGCGCGCGTAGCGACTTGTCCTGCGAGGCAGCGAAGCGCGCCCGGGCGAGCCAGCGCGCGAGGGTCTCGTCGGCCACCAGCGATCGGGCGCCGCGCGCGAAGGCCTTCTCGTAGAGGAGATCGGCGACCTTGGGGTCGTTGCGATCGAAGCCGGGCGACTCGGCGATCGCCAGCGCGTCGTACATCATCTTCGAGGCGCCGGTGACGGCGCCCTTCGCGTCGTCGAAGCCGAGGTCGGCGATCTCGCGGATGCGATCCTCGAACAGCTCGATGAGCCACTCGGGCTCGATGCCGCTCGCCACGCGCACCAGCGTGCGGCCGCGGACGTTCTCGGCGTCGACCGCCACCAGCCAGGGCGCGTCGCGCACCGCGCTGGTCTCGGCGAGCTCGGCGGTGCCGCCTTGGGCGAGCGCGAGATCGCGCGCGCCCTGGCGCTTGCGGCGCGCGACGCGGTCGGGGAAGCCTGCCAGGACCGAGAGGAGGAGCGCGTCGTCCGCGCTCTTGGGCGAGGTCGGCGTCTTGCGGTCGTCGTTGCGGACGATGCGTCCCAGCTGCTTGCGCGCGCGCTCCACGGCGTGCACCGCCCCGGCGTCGAGGCCGATGGCGCGCAGCGCGTGGGCGGCGAAGCCGCTGCCCTGGGCCTCGCGGAAGCGGTCGAGGAGCCCGAGCAGATCGCTGGGCTCGGTGGCGATGTCGAGCGAGCGGCTGCCCGGGGGGCCGTCGAAGCGTGCCTTGCTCGCGGAGCGGAGATCCTTCTCGCCGACCAGCGCGGCCAGGATGGCGCCGTCGTCGGCGACGCCGCGGCGCTCCGCCTCCACCAGCATGCGTGCCTGCCGCGGATGAAGCGGGAAGAGGAGCATGCGCTGCCCGATGGCGGTGATCTCGCCGGCGGCATCGGTGGCCCCGAGGCGACCGAGGAGCTCCTCGGCGGCGGTCAGCGCCTCGGCCCGGGGCGGGTCGAGCCAGGCGACGTCGCGCGCGCGCACCGCGGCGAGCTCGAGGAGCGTCTGCGAGAGATCGACGCGCAGGATCTCCGGCGTGTCGTGGTCGGGCCGAAGATCGAAGTCGGCCTTCGTGTAGAGGCGGAGGGCGCGGCCGGGGCGGGTGCGACCGGCGCGGCCGGCGCGCTGGGTGGCGGAGGCGCGGCTCGTCTTCTCGATGCCGAGCGCGGGCAGGCCCGACCACGGCGCGTGGCGGATGACGCGCACCAGGCCGCTGTCGACCACGGCGACGACGCCGTCGATGGTGACGCTCGACTCGGCGACGTTGGTGGACAGGATGATCTTGCGCTTGCTCGAGGCCCCGACCGCGCGATCCTGCTCGGCGGGCGGCAGATCGCCGTGCAGCGGGACCAGCGCGAGATCGTTCTCGGCGGCGAGCTTGGCACAGGCCTCGAGCGCGCGACGGATCTCGCCGGCGCCGGGGAGAAAGCACAGCACGTGGCCGTCGAGGCCGTCGCGGAGGAGCGAGCGCACCGCCGAGGCAATCTGGAGATCGAGCTTGCGGTCGTCGGGCGCGGGGAGGTGCTCGACGGCGACGTCGAAGCGCTTGCCCTCGGAGCGGATGACCGGGCAGCCGAGGAAGGCGGCGACCGGGCCGGCCTCGAGCGTCGCCGACATGGCGATGATCTTGAGGTCGGGGCGCGTCGAGCGCTGGATGCGGCGGAGGAGCGCGAGCGCGACGTCGCCTTGGAGGTGGCGCTCGTGAAACTCGTCGAGCAGCACGGCGGAGACGCCGCGCAGCAGCGGATCGGCGAGGAGCCGGCGGGTGAGGATGCCCTCGGTGACGAAGCGCACGCGCGTCTGCTTGCTGGAGACGTCCTCGAAGCGAACCGTGTAGCCGATGGTCTCTCCCAGCCGCTCCCCGAGCTCCTCGGCGACGCGCCGCGCCGCTAGCCGCGCCGCGAGGCGCCGCGGCTCGAGCACGATGATCTCGCCGGTGACGAGCCCGGCATCGAGCATCGCGCGCGGCACGCGCGTGGTCTTTCCCGCGCCGGGCGGCGCCTCGAGCACCAGCGAAGGCGCGCTGGCGAGGGCGCGCACGATGTCCGGCAGGACGTGATCGATGGGGAGGGGGACGAGCGGCATGGGGGAGCGCTCCGACGTTCTTAGTCCGGATCGGAACCAAAACGTTGGCGCCCGGGAGGTTCCCGCGGTTAATAGCGTGCGTGCGCGTCGCCGAGAACGTTCGTCTGGCGGAGCTGACGACGCTGCGTCTCGGAGGCCCGGCGCGTCGGCTGGTCGCTCCGGAGCGCGAGCAAGACGTGATCGACACGGCGCGAGATGCCGACGCGCGGGGCGAGCGGCTGCTGGTGGTGGGCGGCGGCTCGAACCTCGTCGTCGGCGACGACGGGCTCGACGGCACGGTGCTCCACATGGCGACGCGCGGCGTCGCGATCGCAGCGGCCGCTGCGGAGGATACCGCGCTGGTCACCGTCGCGGCGGGCGAGCCGTGGGACGAGCTGGTCGCGCGCGCGGTCGCGGAGGGGCTCGCCGGGGTGGAGTGCCTGGCGGGGATCCCCGGGTCGGTCGGCGCGGTGCCGATGCAGAACGTCGGCGCCTACGGGCAGGACGTGAGCGAGACGATCGTGAGCGTTCGCACCTGGGATCGCGCGGCGGGGCGCATCGCGGTCTTCGATCGCGCGGCGTGCGGGTTCGCCTACCGCAGCAGCGTCTTCCGCGGCCGCGAGGGCCACGTCATCCTCGGCGTCACGTTCGCGCTGACGCGCCGCGCGACCAGCGCGCCGCTTCGCTACGCGGAGCTGACGCGGGCGCTCGGCATCCGCGAAGGGGAGCGCGCGCCGCTCGCGGCGACGCGTGAAATGGTGATCGCGCTGCGTCGCACGAAGGGCATGGTCCTCGACGCGGCGGATCTCGACACGGCGAGCGCGGGCTCGTTCTTCACCAACCCGATCCTCGACGCCAGCGCGCTGGCGGCGCTCCGGGCGCGGGTGGGCGACCAGCTCCCGGTCTTCCCCGAGGCAGACGGCCGCTCCAAGGTGAGCGCGGCGTGGCTGATCGAGCGCGCGGGCTTCGCGAAGGGTTTCGCGCTGGGCCGCGTCGCGATCTCGACCAAGCACGCGCTCGCCCTCACGAACCGCGGCGGCGCCACCACCGCGGAGCTGGTGGCGCTGGCGAGGCTGATCCGCGACGGCGTGCGCGCGCGCTCGGGCGTGATCCTGGAGAACGAGCCGGTCTTCGTGGCCACTGCGCTGTGAGTCTCACGGAACCAGCAGGCCCTGCGCCGTGATCAACGCCACCACGAACGGCAGCGCCTTGGCGAGCGCGCGCACGGTAGGTCCGGACTCCCGCCCGGCGATGAACCACACCGCGACCCCCATCATCCCGCCGACGTAACCGGCGGTGAGCGCGCGCCAGAAGTAGCCTGCGTGCTCGCTCCAGATCACCGTCGCCGGGTCCGCCTCGGCGAACAGCAGCTTCTGGCCCAAGCGCAGGAGGCCGTAGAGCGCTGTGGCGGCCAGCGCCGCGGCGATCACCGCGAGGCCGAGGCGCACGCCGGCAGGCGCCTTCGGGTCGTTCGTCACGACGCAGGCTCCTGCGCGCGCGCCAGCGCCTGCACCCGTGGACACTCGGGATCGGGACCGATCGCGCCGGTCGCGTACTCGGAGACCACCTTGCAGCCGCCCTTGCAGACCGCGCGAAGCGTGCATGATGCACACGGTTCGGCGGGCGCCGCGGCGTAGGCGCGGTAGGCGCCGAGCCCGGCATCGTCGGTCCAGCCCAGGCCGACGTCCTCGGTGCGCAGCTCGGTCGCGGGCGTGAAGCTGCACGCGGCCATGCGGCCGTCGATGCGCGCGGCGCCGAGCAGCTGGCCGGCCTCGCAGCCGAGCACGCCCCACAGCGCGAGATCCTCGGGGCGCGACGAGAGCTCCGCGTCGGCCGAGAGGAACGGCACCAGCGCGCAGTCGATGCGGACGCGCGCGCGCCCCGCGTGCTCTGCGGTGAGCACGCGCAGCAGGTCGCCGAGCCCCGCCGCCTGCTCGGGGAGGAGCCGCTTGGCGAGATAGTCGAGCGTGCGGGCGCGCCCCTGCGGCTTGTAGCGGAGCAGCTGCACCTCGGTGGCGCCCAGCGCCACCGCCCGCCGCACCGTCTCGCGTGCGCCTTCCCAGGTCGCCCGGGTGAGCACGATGTTCACCCCCACCACCACCCCGGCCGCGGCGAGCCGCGTGATCGCCGACTCCGCGGCCGCCGAGCCATCGAACCCGCGCACGCTCTCGTAGGCGGAGCTCGGTCCGTCGTAGCTCACGTTGACCTGCGCGAACGCCGTCAGCTGTTCGAGCTTCCGTGCGCCGACCCCCAGCCCGCTGGTGGTGGCGATCGGTGTCATCCCCCGCGCGCGCGCCGAGCGCGCGAGCTCGCCCAGGTCGTCGCGCAGCGTCGGCTCACCGCCGCCCAACGCCACCGTGAACACGCCCGCCGCGGCGAGCGCCGCGAGCTGCGCCTCGATCACCGCGCGCGGTGGCTC
>JAYTBL010001048.1:0-14105 GCA_043736975.1 Polyangiaceae bacterium | reverse complement strand
GAGCGGCGGCTGGCCTGCTGCTGCTGCCCTCATGGAGGGGAGCCCGGCCGGCGCGACGCACGGGCGCCAGCGCCTGCGCATCGGCTTCAGCCTCGACGCCGTGGAGATCCAGGCGAGCGTGCACGATCTCCGCGCTCTGACCGCCGCGCTCACCGGCGCGCTCGCCGAATCGGTGGCCGAGCACACGGCGGCCTCGCTCGCGCAGCGCGAGCTCGTGGAGGAGCGCTACCGCATGCTCTTCGAGACCATCGCGGACGGCTACTGCCTGATGCAGATGATCGTCGACGCCAACGGCAAGACCGTCGACTACCGCTTCCTCGAGGTGAACGACGCCTTCGAGGGCCAGACCGGTCTGGTCGGCGCGCTCGGCAAGACCGCGCGCGAGCTGGTCCCCGATCTCGATGGGTCGTGGTTCGAGCGGTACGGGCGGGTCGCTGCCACCGGCGAGGCTTCGAGCTTCGAGAGCCATGCGCCGGCTCCGTCAGGTGGCGCTCGTCATCAAGGACATCACCGAGCGCAAGCACGCGGAGGAGGAGCAGGAGCGTCTCCACACGCTCGAGCGCGAGGCGCGCAGCGAGGCGGAGAACGCGAGCCGCCTGAAGGACGAGTTCCTCGCCACCGTGAGCCACGAGCTGCGCACCCCGCTCAACGCGATGCTGGGCGGGGTGCAGATTCTCCGCAGCGGCACCGTCGCGGCCGAGAAGCGCGACCGCGCCCTGGAGACGCGAGCGCAACGCGCGCGCGCAGTCGCAGCTCATCGAGGACCTGCTCGACGTGAGCAGCGTCCTCGCCGGCAAGCTCCGACTCGAGACCCAGCTGCTCGACCTCGCGGCGATCGTCGAAGGCGTGGTCGAGACGGTACGGCCCACGGCGGAGACGAAGGGCATCCTCATCCAGGCGGCGCTCGCCTCCGGCGGATCGGTCATGGGCGATCCCGCCCGGCTCCAGCAGATCGTCTGGAACCTCCTCTCCAACGCGGTGAAGTTCACGCCCAAGGGCGGGCGCGTGCAGGTCACGCTCGAGCAGCTGGACTCCTCGATGGAGCTCGCCGTGTCCGACACCGGGATCGGGATCGCCGCCGAGTTCCAGCCCTACGTGTTCGATCGCTTCCGGCAAGCGGAGGGAGGCACCACGCGGACGCGGGGCGGCCTCGGCCTCGGTCTCTCGATCGTGCGTCAGCTCGTGGAGATGCACGGCGGTGAAGTGACGGTGGAGAGCGAAGGCGCCGGCCGCGGCAGCACCTTCCGGGTGCGGATCCCGCTGGCAGCGGGGCGCCCCAAGGACGCGCAGATGAACGCGCAGGCGGCGCGGAGCTTCTCGTGCCCACCCGAGCTGGCGGAGCTCCGCGTGCTGATCGTCGATGACGAGGCGGACGCACGCGAGATGCTGCGCGCTGGAGCTCCTGGCGGTCCTCGCGTCGCTCGCGACCCGCACTGGACGCCCGCGCGGTGCGTAGCAGATCAGGCGTCGGTGGGGGTTAGCGGTCGCGCCACCGCGTCGCCCTGCGTTTGCGTTTGCGTCTGGGTCTGGGTCTGCGCCGGGAGCACCGACGTTCGGTGGTCCTCGACCACCGCGGTGTCGGTCGGCTTCATCGCGAAGAACGTCGCGTACACCGCGTCCCCCACGCGGTTCATGCGCTGCTGCAGGTCGTCGATGTGCTGGTGCAGCCCGTTCTTGATCATCACCGCGGTCTCCGCGTAGGCGAGGTCGGCCACCACGCGGCCCATCTCGCGCTCCACCGCGTTCGTCCAGCTCCCCACCGGCGTACCGGTGATCGCGTGGAGCGAGCGCTCGCCCTTGTCGAGACAGAAGCGCACCGAGCGCGGGAAGGTGCGGCTCAGCATCAGGAACTCGACGACCTTCGCCGGCGTGATGCTGCCGTGCCGCTTGCGGTACATCTCGAACGCGCTCGCCGAGCGCAGCACCGCCGCCCATTGCAGCTCGTCGACGGTGGTGCCCACGTCGGCCACGCCGGGGAGCAGCAGGTAGTACTTCACGTCGAGGATGCGCGAGGTCTTGTCGGCGCGCTCGAGGAGGCGCGCCAGGCGCCCGAAGTGCCAGCCCTCGTTGTGGCTCATCGTGAGGTCGGTGACGCCCACGAACAGCTGCGAGGCCTGCTTCACCGCGGTGAAGAAGTCGTGCGGGTTCGCGACCGGCGTGCGTGACCGGGCGGCCTCCATCACCATCAGGTACGCGCGATTGACCTGCTCCCACATCTCCGAGGAGATGACCTCGCGCACGCTGCGCGCGTTCTCGCGCGCCCGCGCCAGGCACGAGATGATCGAGTTCGGCGCCTCGAGATCGAAGGTCAGGAACGACAGGACGTTCTGGCGCGAGACCTCGCCGTAGCGCTTCTCGAACAGCTCGGTGTCACCGGTGGTCGCCACCAGCGGCGCCCACTGCGGCGTCGCCTCCGGAAAATCGAGGGCGAGGTTGAGGTTCACGTCGACGAAGCGCGCCACGTTCTCCGCGCGCTCCACGTAGCGGCTCATCCAGTAGATGGCATTGGCGACCCGGCTCAGCATGGCTCTTCCGTCTCGTCGGCGAGTACCCACGTATCCTTGCTGCCGCCGCCTTGCGAGGAGTTGACGATGCTCGAGCCGTCGCGCAGCGCGACGCGCGTGAGGCCGCCCGGCAAGACGTAGATGTCCTCGCCGTAGAGCACGTAGGGACGGAGATCGACGTGCCGCCCGAGGATCGCGTCCTCGACGATGGTGGGCACGCGCGAGAGGCCGAGCATCGGCTGCGCGATGTACTCGCGCGGTCGCGCCAGGATGCGCGTGCGGAACTCGTCGAGCTCGGCCTGCGAGGCGGCGGGCCCGATGAGGAGGCCGTAGCCGCCCGACTCGTTCGCGGGCTTCACCACCAGCTTGGGGAGGTTCTCGAGCACGTAGGCGCGATCCTTCTCGTCGTCGCAGAGGAACGTGGGCACGTTGGGCAGGATCGCCTTCTCGCCCAGGTAGTACTCGATCATCTTCGGCACGAACGCGTAGATGACCTTGTCGTCGGCGACGCCGGTGCCCGGCGCGTTGGCCAGCGCCACCTTGCCGTTTCGGTAGACGTCGATGAGGCCCTTCACGCCGAGCATCGAGTCGGGGCGCAGCGCATCGGGATCGAGGAACGTATCGTCGATGCGGCGGTAGATGACGTCGACGCGCTGGAAGCCCCGGGTGGTCCGCATGTGGACGCGCCCGTCCATCACCACGAGATCCTGGCCCTCGACGAGCTCGACGCCCATCTGCTGCGCCAGGAACGAATGCTCGAAGTAGGCCGAGTTGTGCACGCCGGGCGTGAGCACCACCACGGTGGGCATGGGCGCGCTGCTCAGGTGCTGGAGGGTCTCGAGCAGCTTGCCCGCGTAGTTGTCGACCGGCCGTACGCGCAGCTGCTCGAAGACCTGCGGGAACGTCCGCTTCATGACCTGCCGGTTCTCGAGCACGTACGATACGCCCGAGGGGCAGCGCAGGTTGTCTTCGAGCACGTAGATCTGGCCGTCGCGATCGCGCACCAGATCGGTGCCCACGATGTGGCACCAGATGTCCTTGGGCGGGCGCATCCCCACGCAGGTGGGGAGGAAGCTGGTCGCGCTGTCCACGATCGCCGCCGGGATCACGCCCGCGGCGATGATCCGGCGCGCGCCGTACATGTCACCGACGAACGCATTGAGCGCGCGCACCCGCTGCACGAGCGCGCGCTCGATGGTCTTCCACTCCGCCGCGGAGACCACGCGCGGGAGGATGTCGAAGGGCATGATCTTCTCGACGCCCGCGCCGTTGCCGTAGACGTTGAAGGTGATCCCGCGCGTCAGCAGGGCGCGCTCGGCGGCGCCCTGGCGCTCGCGCAGCTCACGGTGCGTCATCGAGGCGAGCCGCTGCACGAGCAGCGCGGTGTGCGTGCGAGCGCCTGCGGCGTCGAACGTCTCGTCGTAGAAGTCACCCGTCTCGTAGGAACCGAAAGGCACGGTCTACGATAGTTCGCCTTCCATTGTTTCGTTCCTGTTTCGTTGGTCCCGGCGCGACGAAATCACCTGGTGGACGAAGCGCAGCTTCTGGACGGATGTCACGGAGAGCACGAACGGATAGGCGTCTCCGTTGCCGAGACCGCGGTTCAGGTTGTTCAGCAGGTAGGTGATGGCGCTCCAGCCATCCATCATCCGATCGAAGGAGACTGGCGCCCCGGTCGGGTCGGCGACCTGGCTCAGCGCCGGCTCGTCGTCCCGCAGCGGATGCAGGGAGAACCCGCAGGCGGCGGCGGTCTCGAGCGTGTCGGTCATGTGGAGGTAGTGGGCCCACGTCTCGGCCCAGTCCTCCCAGGGATGCATGGTGGCGTAGGCGCTCACGAAGCGGTCCTGCCAGTTCGCGGGCGCGCCCGCGTAGTGACGGTGCAGCGCAGCGTCGTAGTCGGCGCGCTCGTCGCCGAAGAGCGCGCGGAACTCCTCGATCCAGGAGGACCCGCGGATCAGCTCGTCCCAGTAATAGTGGCCGATCTCGTGGCGAAAGTGCCCGAGCAGGGTGCGGTAGGTCTCACCGAGGTCGATGCGGCGGCGGACCCGCTCCGCGTCGTCGGCCTCGGCGATGTTGACGGTGATCACGCCGCCCGCGTGGCCGGTGAGCACGTCCTCGAGGAACTCGAAGACGAGGCGGTCACCGATCGGCAGGCGCAGCTCGTCGAGCGTGTAGAGCAGGCGGCGCTTGGCGACCTCGAGGTCGTACCAGAGCTTGTGATTCGCGGGCTTCGAGAGGTTCGGGATGGTGCGCGTGAGCCGGCAGGCGCGGCACAGCGCGTTCGGGTCGTCGGCCGGGAGCGCGACGTTGCAGACATCGTGCGTCGCGTAGTTCTGGCAGAGCCGCAGCTTGCCGCGCGCGCGCGGCGAGCTCCACTCGCCGTTGCCCTGGGGGTCGAGCGACACCAGGTCGGCGAGCTCGGGCACGTACGCCAGCGCACGACCACAGCGCACACAGTTCACGTTTTCGAAGAAGAGAAGCTGGTTGCAGTGATCGCAGTGAAACACCTTCATCGACGTTCGCTCTAGAAGGTCGCCTCGCAAAACGCCAGGTGCGCCTTCGGCGCGCAGCGCCGGTCGCATCGTGAGGAGGCTCGCGAAGCGAGGAGCCAAGCCCCACCAGGATACCCTGGCGGCGATACGGAGAAGTGGCCTACGTTCCTTGCGCGAATGTCCATCCACGTCGCACTTCATCATCGGACGACGTATCGCTACGACCGCCTCGTGGCGCTCGGGCCGCAGAGCATCCGCCTGCGCCCTGCGCCGCATTGCCGATCGCGCATCCTCGGCTACGCGCTGAAGGTGCAGCCCGACCCCCACTTTCTCAACTGGCAACAGGATCCGCAGTCGAACTGGATCGCGCGCCTCGTCTTTCCCGAGCGGACGCGCGAGCTGTCGATCGAGGTCGATCTCGTCGCCGAGATGGGGGCGGTCAATCCCTTCGACTTCTTCCTCGAGCCGCACGCCGAGCAGTGGCCCTTCGAGTACGAGGCCGCGCTCGCCGAGGACCTCGCGCCCTACCGCAAGACGCTCCCCGGTACGCCGCTGCTCGATGCCTACGTGGCGGCGATCCCGCGCGAGCGCCGGGCCACCAACGATTTCCTGGTCGCGCTGAACCAGCAGCTGTTCCAGCACATCGCCTACGGCGTGCGCCTCGAGGCCGGGCTGCAGACGCCCGAGGAGACGCTCGCGAAGCGCGGCGGATCGTGCCGCGACTCGGGCTGGCTGCTCGTGCAGATCCTGCGGCGCCTCGGCTTCGCGGCGCGCTTCGCGTCCGGCTACCTGGTGCAGCTCACCGCCGACACCAAGCCGCTCGACGACGGCGCGGCCGGGCCGTCGTCGGACTTCGTCGATCTCCATGCGTGGTGCGAGGTGTACCTGCCGGGCGCCGGCTGGATCGGGCTCGACCCGACCTCCGGACTGCTCGCCGGCGAGGGACATCTGCCGCTCGCGTGCACCGCCGAGCCCGCGCTCGCGGCGCCGGTGAGCGGGCTCGTCGATGCCTGCGAGACCACGTTCGAGCACGCGATGACGGTGACGCGCGTGCTCGAGGTGCCGCGCGTCACGAAGCCCTACACCGATGGTCAGTGGGACGCGATCGTCGCGCTCGGTCGCCGCGTCGACGAGGAGCTCGCCGCGGGCGACGTGCGCCTGACGATGGGCGGCGAGCCCACCTTCGTGTCGATCGACGACCTCGACGGCGACGAGTGGAATACCGCGGCGCTGGGCGATCACAAGCGGAAGCTCGCCGTCGAGCTCCATCGCCGCCTCCAGGCGGAGTACGCGCCGCGCGGCCTCGTGCACTTCGGCCAGGGCAAGTGGTACCCCGGCGAGCCGCTGCCGCGCTGGTCGCTCAACCTGTTCTGGCGCAAGGACGGCGCGCCGCTGTGGAAGGATTCCACGCTCGTCGCCGACGAAGCCACGCCCAGCGGCGCCGACGAGGCCACCGCGGCGCAACTCCTCCGCCGGGTGGCAGAGCACCTCGGGCTCGACGCGCGCCGCGTCTTCCCGGCGTTCGAGGATGCCTACTACTACCTGTGGCGCGAGCGCCGCCTGCCGGCGAACGTCGACGCGCTCGACGCGAAGCTCGACGACCCGCTCGAGCGCGCGCGCCTGCAGCGCCTCTTCGCGAACGGCCTCGAGAAGGTGGTCGGTCACGTGCTGCCGGTCTCGCGACACGGCGCGACGTGGCGCACCGCGTCCTGGCACTTCCGCGGCGACCGCTGCTTCCTGGTGCCCGGTGACTCGCCGGTCGGCCTGCGCCTCCCGCTCGACTCGCTCCCGTGGATCGATCCCTCGGAGCGCGAGCCGCTCGCGGTCGCCGATCCAACGCGCTCCGCGATGTGCGCCGAGACGCGGCGCGGCGTGCTCTACGTCTTCATGCCGCCCACCGAGACCTTCGATGACTACGTCGGCCTGGTGGCCGCGGTCGAGGCGGCCGCGCTGGCGCTGCGGGTGCCGGTGCTGCTCGAGGGCTACGCTCCGCCGCGTGATCCGCGCGTGGTGCAGCTCAGCGTCACGCCCGATCCCGGCGTGATCGAGGTGAACATCCAGCCTGCCAGGAGCTGGGACGAGCTGGTCGCGCACACCACGCACCTCTACAAGGCGGCGCGGCTCACCCGCCTCGGGGCGGAGAAGTTCACGCTCGACGGCCGCCACGTCGGCACCGGCGGCGGCAATCACTTCGTGCTCGGCGGCGCGACGCCCGAGGACTCGCCGTTCCTGCGTCGGCCCGAGCTGCTGCGCAGCGTGATCGCGTATTTTCACCAGCACCCTTCGCTGTCCTTCCTCTTCTCCGGACAGTTCATCGGGCCCACGTCGCAGGCGCCGCGGCTCGACGAGGCGCGCAACGACGCCATCTTCGAGATCGAGATCGCGTTCCGCGAGGTCACGCGCAAGACGCGCGAAGGGAAGCCCGATGCCGCGCCGCCGCCGTGGCTCGTCGATCGCCTGTTCCGCGACCTGCTGGTCGACGTCACCGGCAACACCCACCGCGCCGAGCTCTGCATCGACAAGCTTTACTCGCCGGACGGCGCGGCGGGGCGCCTCGGGCTCCTCGAGCTCCGCGCCTTCGAGATGCCGCCGCACGCGCGCATGAGCCTCACGCAGCAGCTCCTCCTGCGGGCGCTCGTCGCGCGCCTGTGGAAGGCGCCGTACGCTCCGGAGCGGCTCGCGCGCTGGGGCACCGAGCTGCACGATCGCTTCATGCTGCCGTTCTTCGTGTGGCAGGACTTCGAGGACGTGATCACCGATCTCCGCGCCGCCGGCCACGCGCTGGAGGCGACCTGGTTCGCGCCGCACTTCGAGTTCCGCTTCCCCAAGCTGGGCGACTTCACGGCGCGCGGGATCGAGGTCGAGCTGCGGAGCGCGCTCGAGCCGTGGCACGTGATGGGCGAGTCGGCCAGCGCCGCGGGCACCGCGCGCTACGTCGACTCCTCGCTCGAGCGTGTCCAGGTGAAGGTGACGGGGATGTCGCCGGAGCGCTTCGCGGTCACCTGCAACGGGCGCGCGCTGCCGCTCCAGCCCACGGGCCAGAAGGGTGAGCGCGTCGCCGGCGTCCGCTTCCGCGCGTGGCAGCCCCCGCGCTGCCTCCATCCGCACATCGGCGTGCACGCGCCGCTCACCTTCGATCTCGTCGACACCTGGAGCGGCCTGAGCCTCGGGGGCTGCGCGTACCACGTGAGCCACCCCGGCGGGCGCGCGCACGACACGCGGCCCATCAACGCCCGCGAGGCGGAAGGCCGCCTCTCCGCGCGCTTCACCCGGCTCGCGCACACCGGCGGCAAGGTGGAGATCGTTGCAGCCATCCCGACAGAGGATTTTCCGTTCACGCTCGATCTGCGGCGAGGCTGAGGGTTCGCGCGCCCGCCTGTTTCACTGAAGGGCGCCGATCGCAGCGTGGCCCTTCTGCACCTGCTCGTTGGCCTTGATGTGATCGAAGTAGGCCTGCGCCTGCGGGGAGAGGGTCATGCCCAGGAATCCCGTCCAGGACAGCACGATGTAAGCGTAGAGGTCGGCGGCGCTCAGCGTCTTGCCGTTCAGGTAGCTCTTCTTGCCTCCGTCGAGGAATCCAACCAGCTGCTCGATCTTCTTGCTGGCATTGGCCTTGGCGCCTTCGCGCGCCTCGGGGCTCAAGGAAGAATCGAACAACGCGCCGACGCCCTTGTGCAGCTCGGTCGCCACGAACGCTACGTGGTTGAGATACTGATAGCGCTCGGGCGTGCCCTCTTTCGGTGCGAGGTTCGCATGGCCGGTGTCGGCGAGGTAGGTCAGCGTCGCGACATTTTCGTTGAGGATCGAGCCGTCCGGGAACGCGATTGTCGGAACGTTGCCCTTGGGGTTGACGGTGAAGAAGTCGACGCCGGACTTGGTCTTGTGGGTGGCGAGGTCGACGACCTCGGAGTCGAACGCCAGGCCGCCGATGGAGGCGGCGAGGAAGCTGGCGGCACCGCAGCTGGTGGGCGTGTAGTAGAGCTTGAAACTGGTCATTTTCGTCTCCTGGGGTTCGGGGTCCGCGTGTTCGCGGGCCGCGGGGGGTCGCGTTTCGTCGCCCGACCTCGATGAGACGATGCTGCCTGACGTTGCCCCCCGATAGCCATCATCGCTGCAACGAATTGTTGTTCCCTGCGCAACAATCGCGAACGCCGCGCCCGACCACGCCGCGATGCGGCGGCGCACTGGCGCGTCGGACTCCACCGACTGCGAGGCACAGTCCGCTGGAACGATCGCGGCAACGATCGAGAAGGTAAAGTCTACCAATGGCGGCGGCGAAGGTGGGCGCGGCGAAGCCGGGTAAGGCCAAGGAGACGAAGAGGAAGACCAGCCCGTTCGTGCGAAAGCTCGCGTCGATCGCGAAGACGATCGCCAAGGCGCGGGCGCACAAGCTCCATGCGCCGCTCTACGAAGCGTTCACGATCTTCGCGGCGGCCGCAGATGCCCCGCGCGCAGCGACGATCATCGACTGGATGTACGGCGGTCGGACGCCGGCGCCGATCGCGGTAGTGAACGCCTTCTCGACCAGCGCGATCGACGGCTTCTGTCTCCACGCAGGTCTCGGCGATCGCACGCGCGGTCTTCCGCGTCACGAGCGCTCGTGCCCGATCACCGGGTCGCTGGAGGAGCGCGTGGCGGCCACCGACGCCGTGATCCGCGCGCGCATCACCGCAGACGCGTACGGCGGCGATGCACCGACCGACGACCGCTGGGAGAAGATGGCGGAGGGCGATCCCTGGCGTCGCAACAATCGCTGGCGCCGGATCCAGCGGCTCGTCGTGGACGGCGAGGAGACCGCCGCGCTCCGTCGCTTGGAGGCGCTCCTCGCCGACCTGCCACCCGACGATCGCGGCGCGGGCTACGGGGAGGAGATCGTGCTCGCGCTCGATCTTGCGCTCCGCAACGGCGCCGAGTCGCGCGTCGCCGGATGGGTCGCACGCCATGGGCGCCGCTTCGAGAGCGAGTCGTTCCTGATCGACTCCGCGCTCTGTTTCCGGGTCGTCGCGGAGAACATCGCGAAGGGCGCGTTGCGCGAGGTCATTGACCTCTCCGAAGAGCAGCGCGGCGCGGCGCTCTCGGCGATCGACGAGGCGCTCCGCGGCGTACAGTCGACGACGGCGGCGGCACCGAAGCCGGCCGCAGCGAAGACGCAGAAGCGTCGCGTCTCCTGCGAGTACAGCCAGATTCATCTATCGCCAGTGGCGCTCGACGAGACGGAGAAGGCGCAAGTCCATTTCCAGGAGCGCGGCGACAGCGATCGCGGGATATCGCTCTTCGCGACGAACGTAGGGATCGGCACTCCAGTGGAGACCGACTACGTCGATGCCGAGGTGTCGATCGCGACCGGCGCGATGCCTTCGCTCGATGGCGCGGTCCAGGCGGTCGCGTTCCCGATCACGGTGCGCGGTCCGATCGAGCTGCGGAGCGCGACCAGCGGCGACGACGAAGACGAGCCGCTCGTCGTCCCCCACGGCGACTACGACGTGCTCGCGCGGTTCGTCCCGAAGAAGGCGCCGGAGGCGAGCGCCGGGGCTGGCCTCCGCGTCTTCACGCTGCTCCTCACGTTCCACCCCGCGGGCGCGCTCCAAGCGCCAAGAACGCTGAAGATCGCGAGCGGATGACGGGCGCCAGGCCTACCTGCTCGCTCAACAAGCTCTCGCGTCTCTTCGACCTCGCGCCCCTCGCCGTCTTGCCGGCCTGCTCATCGTCGACCGCTCCGTTCGACAGCGCCGACGCCGACGACCCGGAGAACCTCGGGCAAACCCAAGCGTACTGCTTCGGTGGACCGGCTACCCCGTGCAATTCACCGGGCTCGCGAGCCGCCCGCAAGGCTCGTACGAGGTGCTCGTCAAGGCGCAGTCGCGCTCGGAGAGCACGGGAAGCGGCATCGGCTACGCGTTCCACCGCCCCGTCACCCTCAAGGCGCACCGGCAGTACTGACAAACGCAGCAGGACCACGGTCCGCTCGGATCGCCTGCTGGAAGCTTCTCACGTCGCGCGCTCGCGCAGGCTAGGCTGGAGCCAGCGATGGCGAGGCACCTCCTCTCCGACTACCTGCCGTCGGCCTCTCGTTACGACGAGATGGTCGACGACATCCAGATCCCGCGCCCGCACTGGCGCTCCTTCCTCACGCACCTCGCGGGGCTCCCCGCCGAGACGATGATGCGGCGCAGCGACTTCGTGCAGGAGGCGATCGCCTCCGACGGCGTGACGTACAACGTCTACGCCGACCCGAAGGGCACGAGCCGGCCGTGGGAGCTCGATCTGCTGCCCATGATCCTGCCGGTCGACGAGTGGAAGCACATCTCGGCGGCGGTCGCGCAGCGGGCGCGCCTCCTCGATGCCGTGCTCGGCGATCTCTACGGCCCGCAGAAGCTGCTCGCCGAGGGGCTCATCCCGCCGGCGCTGGTGTTCGGGCAGCGCAGCTTCCTGTGGCCGGTCACGAACCTGGTGCCGCCCGGCGGCGTGTCGCTCCACGTGTACGCGGCCGATCTCGCGCGCTCCCCGGACGGCAACTGGTGGGTGCTCGCCGACCGTACGCGCGGCCCCTCGGGCGCGGGCTACGCGCTGCAGAACCGCATCACGCTCTCTCGCGCGTTCCCCGATGCCTTCCGCGAGCTGCAGGTCGAGCAGCTCGCGCCGTTCTTCCGCGAGTTGCAGGACTCGCTCCATCGCCTCTCGCCGGTGCGCGACGGCGAGGCCCCGCTCGCGGTGCTGCTCACGCCCGGCCCCTTCAACGAGACCTACTTCGAGCACTCGTTCCTCGCGCGTTACCTCGGCTTTCCCCTCGTGGAAGGGCAAGATCTGGTGGTGCGCGGAGACTCCGTCTACCTCAAGACGCTCCGCGGTCTGCGGCGCGTGCACGCCATCCTGCGCCGCCTCGACGACGACTACTGCGATCCCGTCGAGCTCCGCGCCGACTCCGCGCTCGGCGTGCCCGGCCTCCTGCACGTGATCCGCGCAGGCAACGTGGTGCTCGCGAACGCGCTGGGTAGCGCGGTGCTCGAGACCAGCGCCTTCGCCGGCTTCTACCCCGGGGTCAGCGAGCGCCTCTTCGGCGAGAAGCTCGCGATGCCGTCGATCGCCACGTGGTGGTGCGGCGAGGCCCCCGCGCTCGCCTACGTGCTGGCGCACCTCGACGAGCTCGTCATCAAGCCGGCCTATCCCTCGATGCAGATGGATCCGGTCTTCGGCAACGCGCTCACCAGCGAGGCCCGCAAGGAGCTCGTCGATCGCTTGCACCAGCAGCCGCATGCCTACGTGGCGCAGGAGCGCGTGGCGCTCGCGCACGCGCCGACCTGGGGGCCGACCGACGGCAGCGTCATCTCGCGCGCCACGGCGCTGCGCGTGTTCGCGGTGGCGACGCCCAACGGCTACACCGTGATGCCGGGCGCGCTCACGCGCGTCGCCCCGCACGAGGGCGACGTCGTCTCGATGCAGTCGGGCGGCTCGAGCAAGGACACCTGGGTGCTCGCCGGTCGCCCGGTGACCCGCATCCCGCTGCGCCGCCCGCGCCTCGGCGTCGAGGACGTGGCGAAGAGCGTGGTCGACATCGCGTCACGCGTCGGCGAGAACCTGTTCTGGATCGGTCGCTACGCCGAGCGCTGCGAAGGCCTGGCGCGGCTCCTGCGCGCGGCGCTGGTGCGCGTCGCCGATGCGGCGCACGAGGACGAGGCGGCGCTCCGCTCGCTGACCGAGGTGGCGGAGCGCCTCGAGCTGCTGCCGGCGCGCGAAGAAGAAGAGCAAGAGACGCGCGACACCGAGGACTTCGTGGCGGCGGTGGTCGATCCCGAGGTGGGCGGCGGCCTCGCCGCGAACGTCCTCCGCCTGCACGCCTGCGCCAACAACGTGCGCGAGCGGATGTCGACGGACAACTGGCACGTCTTCAACCGGCTGGCCCAGCGCCTGCCGGGCAAGACCGCCAGCGTGAGCTCGGCGCTCGCGCTCCTCGACGAGATCATGCTCGCGTGCGTCTCGCTCGCCGGCTTCGCGATGGACGACATGACGCGCGACGAGAGCTGGCAGTTCCTGCTGCTCGGTCGCCGCCTGGAGCGGCTGGCGCACGTCGCCGCGATGGTGAGCCACGTGCTGGCCCTGCCCGCGAGCCAGCGCGCCGATGCGCTGGAGTGGCTGCTCGACGCCGCCAACAGCATCGTCACGTTCCGCGCGCGCTACCGGCGCGCGCCGGAGCTGCTCCCGGTGCTGCATCTGGTGGTGTTCGACGAGAGCAACCCGCACGCGGTCGCGTTCCAGCTGCGCGAGCTCGCGGCCTCGCTGGCGGCCGCCGCGGGCGAGCTCGGGCACGACGTCCCCGGTGATCTCCTGGGCACGCTCGCGGCGCGCCTGCGCGAGGTCTCGCTGGTGGGCTTCGAGCCCGAGGAAGGGGAGCTGCTCGAGCGCTCGTGCGCGGCGCTGGGCACGCAGCTCGCGGACACGCAGCGCGCGGCGTTCGCGCTCTCCGACGAGCTGCAGCGTCGCTTCTTCAGCCACGCGGGGACCCCGGCGCGATGACCGGCGCCAGCGCGAGCTACTTCGTCGTTCACGAGACGAACTACGACTACGACCATCCGGTCGCGCTCTCACGGCAGATCGTCCACCTGTCGCCGCGGAGCACGCCGTGGCAGACGTGCCACCGGCACGAGATGAAGGTGTCGCCCGAGCCCGAGACCCTCATGCGCGCGCTCGATGCCTTCGGCAATCCGTTCACGTCGCTGGTGATCGACAGGGATCATGCGCGCCTCGCGGTGCGCGCGGAGTCGTGGGTCGATCTGCGGGCCCGCGAGATCCCCGCCGACGACGTGACGCCCCCTTGGGACGTGGTGCGCGCGCGGCTCGCCTACCAGGCGGGGCGCCGGCCGGCGGCCGCCGAGCTCGAGGCCGCGCCCTTCCTCTTCGAGTCGACACGCGTGCGCAACAAACGCGAGCTCGCGGCCTGGACCAGCGCATGCTTCCCCCCGGGGCGGCCCATCCTCGCGGGGGTGCGCGAGCTCATGAACCGCATCCACCGCGACTTCGCGTTCGACCCTGAGGCCACCACCGTCTCGACGCCGGTGATGGAGGTCTTCGAGCGCCGTCGCGGGGTGTGCCAGGATTTCGCGCACCTGATGCT
>JAYTBL010001047.1:0-6321 GCA_043736975.1 Polyangiaceae bacterium | reverse complement strand
GCAGCATACCCTTCGCGGGCGGCAGCGGAACCTAGCTTGCTCCGAGCTGGGTGAGCCAGCGGCCGAGGTCGCGCATCACGTTCGGCGGGATGCCGTGGCCGCCGTCGAACGCGAGGAACGCGCTCGCGAGCTCCGCATCCACGAACGCCTGGTGCAGCGCCTGCGCGATCGGGAACGGCAGGATCGGGTCCTCGGTGCCGTGGCTCTGGAAGACCGGCAGGCCCTTGCGGCTCGCGAGCCCGGGCAGCCAGTGACTGGAAGCGAGCAGGGTCCCGGAGAGGACCACGAGGCCCGCGAACGCGCGCGTCGAGCGCAGCACGACGTCGGTGGCGATCATCGAGCCCTGCGAGAAGCCGCCGATCACGAGGCGCGCGCCCGTCGCCTTCGTCTCGCCCTCGAGCGCGTCGAGCATCCCGAGCACCGCAGCGCGGGCCTCGGCCATGCCCTCGGGCACGTCCTTGATCAGGTCCTGGAGGGTCCCCTGGCGGATGGCTCGCTCGTAGCGGCCGATGTCGATCGGCCACCAGGCGCGCGGTTCGCCCATGAAGGGCATCGACGGATCGGACAGCGCGAGCGGGGCCTCGGGAAAGACGAAGGTGGTTCCGGCGGGCGCATCGATGGCGCCAGCCATGGCCACGAGGTCGTCCCCGGGGGCGCCGTAGCCGTGCATCAGCACCACCGTGAGCGGCGCTCCTTCGTCGTTTTTCGACGTGGTTCCCGAGGTCTTCACGACACGACGCGCGCGGAGGGGGCCGAGGTCCTGAACGTCCATCCGCGGATCATCCCACATCCTCCGCTCTGCGCGTCCGGGCAGTGATCCGGGCCCGGCGAGAGGGCTGGATCAAAAGGTCCATGTCATCGAAATCGCTCGACTTTGCTTGCTGGGAGGCGCGCGCCACCGTAGACTTTGTGCAGATGTCCTCCGTTCGTCCCGGCGATGTGCTCGCGGGCAAGTACCGCGTCGAGCGCGTGCTTGGGAGCGGAGGCATGGGCTACGTCGTCGCGGCTCGTCACCTGCAGCTCGACCAGCTCGTCGCGATGAAGTTCCTCCGCCGGAACGGATCGGCGCTCGACGAGACCGAGGCGACGGGACGTTTCCTCCGCGAAGCGAAGGCCGTCGTTCGCCTGAAGGACGAGCACGTCGCCAAGGTCTTCGATGTCGGCACGCTCGAGAGCGGCGACCCGTACATCGTCATGGAGTACCTCGATGGGTGCGACCTCTCCGCGCTCGCGAAGCAGCGCGGACCGATCCCCGCTTCCGAGGCCGTCGACTACATCATGCAGGCGTGCGAGGCGCTCGCCGAGGCGCACAGCCTCGGCATCGTCCATCGCGACGTGAAGCTCGCGAATCTCTTCGTCACGAAGGGTCACGCGGGCACGCCGCTCGTGAAGGTCCTCGACTTCGGTATCTCGAAGGTGAGTCCGTTCGGCGAGGCCGACCACGAGATGACGCGCACCGCGTCGATGCTCGGCAGCCCGCGCTTCATGTCGCCGGAGCAGATGCGCGATCCGCGCTCCGTCGATGCGCGCTCCGACATCTGGTCGCTGGGCGTCGTGCTCTATCGCCTCGTCTCGGGCAAGCCGCCGTTCGAGGCCGACACGCTCGGCCGGCTGCTCACGATGGTGATGCACGAGACCCCGGATCCGCTCTCCGCGGCGGCCGCGGATCTGCCGCTCGGCTTCTCGGAGACCGTCGGTCGCTGCCTCGAGAAGGACGCCAACCTCCGCTACACGAACATCGCCGAGCTCGCGTATGCGCTCGTGCCGTTCGCCGTCGATCCGGCGCGCGCGCGCGCCGCGGCGGACCGCATCGCAGCCACGCTCAGCGTCGCGCAGATGCCGCACTCCATCGAGATCTCGTTCTCCGGCGCGATGAGCGGCGTGCCGCTCGCCTCGCCGTCGAGCCCGCCCGGGCAGAACGACACCGGAACGGCTGCGCCGTGGGCCGGGACCAGCGGCGGCGGCCACCGTGAGTCGCGCACCAGCATCATCTGGGCGGCGATGGCCCTGGTCTTCACGCTCGGCGCCGGCGGGCTCTTCGCGATGGTGCGCCATGATCGCGCGCAGGAGGACGCGGCGGCGAGAGCAGCGGAGGCCGCGCGCGTTGCCCCCGCGGCCGCGCCCGTCGCCGAGCCCCAGGCTGCGCCGCAGATCCCCCATGTGACGCCGCCTCCCGCGGGGTCCGCGCTCACCTTCGACGCGAACGGCGTCGCGGTCGCGCCGCGCGCGGTGCCCGTCGAGTCCCTGCCCCGCCCCCGCCCCACGGCGGTCCCCGGCGCGCGCAAGTCGCCGCGCCCCGCCGCCTCGCCCGAGGCACCTCCCTCCAAGCCTGCCCCGCTGAAGAACAGCGAAGGCATCCCGACGACACGCGATTAGAATAGTGGCTTAGGCATGCGCGTGTGGGGTCGATGCGTGGCGGTTCTCGTCCTGGCGGCTGGCGTGATCGCCGCTGCACCGGCCGATGCTCGCGCGCAACCCGGCGAAGGCGGCGCCGCCGCGGCCGAGTCGCTCTTCCAGGAGGCCCGCAAGCTGATCGACGCGAAGCGCTACGCCGAGGCATGCCCCAAGCTCGCCGCCAGCCACAAGCTCGCGCCCGCGGTGGGCACGCTCCTCAACCTCGCCGACTGCTACGAGCGGAACGGCCAGCTCGCGAGCGCCTGGGTGCGCTTCCACGAGGCCATCGCGCTCGCGCAGCGCCTCGGCCGGGCCGACCGCGAGAAGACCGCCACCGAGCGCGCCGACAAGCTCGAGCCGCGCCTCATCAAGCTGACCATCAAGAGCCGCGAGGGCGGACTCGAGGTGAAGCTCGATGGCAACGTGCTCGACTCCGCAGCGCTCGGCACGCCGGTGCCTGTCGATCCCGGCAAGCACACCATCGACGCGACAGCGAAGGGCAAGAAGCCCTTCAACACCATCATCGACGTCACCGATCGCGCGCGCACGCCGAGCGTCGACATCCCCACGCTCGACGCCGATCCCGACGCGAAGGGGAGCTCCACGCCTCCACCCTCCGATCCGACGGGCCCGACACGCCCTCCGCGCCCGGCGGAGGAGAGATCGTCCGACGGCGGGACGCAGCGGATCCTCGGCATCACGGGGATGGGCCTCGGCGGCGCCGGCGTGATCCTCGGCTCGATCTTCGGGCTGCGTACCTCGTCGAAGTGGTCCGAGGCGAAGGACCAGCACTGCACCGGAACCGAATGCGACCGCACCGGCGTCGAGCTCGCCGCCCAGGCGAAGAACGCCGGCACCGTCTCGACCATCTCCTTCATCGCGGGCGGCGTCTTCCTCGCGGGCGGCGCGGTGCTGTTCTTCACTGCGCCCAGTCGACCGCCCGGACCGAAGAAGAGCGACACGACGGTCGGACTCGGCCTGGGGATCGGCAGCGTCTCGCTGGGCGGTAGCTTCTGATGCGAGCGCAGCGCGCGGTGTTCCTGCTTGCGTGCGCCGGCCTCGTCGCCATGGGCGCGCTCTCCGCGTGCGCCAGCCTGGTGGGCGTGGAGGACGTTCGCCTCCGCAGGGACAGCGGCACCGCCGATGTGCGGCAGGAGGCGCAGGAGCCGGACGAGGGCGGACCAGGCGACACCGGACCGCGGCCGCAGGAGAACCTCCTCGAGGTGGCCCTCGGGCTCTCGCACACCTGCGCGCGCAAGCCGGATCTCTCGGTGAAGTGCTGGGGTGACGACCGCAGCGGACAGCTCGGCACCGGCGGCATGTCCGACGGCGGAGTCACGGCTCCGAAAGCCGTCGCGATCAGCGACGCGATCCGGATCGCCGCCGGCAAGAACCACACCTGCGTCGTCCGCACCGGCGGCACGATCTCGTGCTGGGGCGACAACCAGGACGGCCAGCTCGGGAACGGCAAGACCAACGCGCGCTCGCTCGTCCCCGAGGACGTGCTCGGCATCACCGACGCGGTCGCGATCGCGTGCGGCGCCGCCTTCTCGTGCGCAGTGCGCGCGAACGGCAGCGTCTCGTGCTGGGGCAGCGGCCTCGCCGGGCAGCTCGGCAACGGCGCGCGCCAGGTGCAGCCCAACCCGGTAGCAGTGACCAACCTCGATCGCGTCGTGACCATCTCCGCCGGCGAATCGCACGCGTGCGCGGCGCGCGCGGACGGCACCCTCCTGTGCTGGGGCGACGGCTTCGACGGGCAGCTCGGCAACGGCGACCAGAAGGACCGCCTCACCCCGACGCCGGTGACCGCGCTCGACAGCGTCGCCATCGTCGCCGCGGCCGCGCGCTCGACGTGCGCGGTGAAGACCAGCGGCGCCGTCTTCTGCTGGGGCGAGAACAGCCTCGGTCAGCTCGGCAGCGGCGCCGCCAACCCCACGCCCAATCCAGCGCCCACGGTGGTCTCGAACCTCGACGCCATCGCGCTCTGGGCCGGCACTGATCACGCGTGCGCGGTGCGCAGGACCGGCGCCGTCGCGTGCTGGGGCGCGGGTTCGTTCGGTCAGATCGGCGATGGCCAGTCACGCGCGGACGCCACCACCCCCACCGCCTCGCCCTCCGGCGTGCAGGGCGTGACCAGCGCGCTGAAGGTCGGCACCGGCGGCAATCACTCGTGCGCGACGACCACGAACGCCATCCTGTGCTGGGGTGAGAACGACCGCGGCCAGCTCGGCAACGGGACCGCGGGCGCGCCGCTCCTCTCGCCGGAGAGCGTCGTCGGGTACCCCTGAGCAGGCTCGTCGTGTCCCGCTTCTCGATGCCCGCGCGGCTGATGCGGAGGCCGTTCCGCGGCTACGAAGCGCTCGCGCAGCGCGGCGAGGGCGAAGGCCGCCCCACCGTGGTGGGCGGGATGGCACGCCTGCTGTTCGTGATCGGCGCGTTCGTCAGCCTCACCGCGACCGGTCGGCTCTCCGCCTTCGAGCTGGTCTCGGGGATGATCTCGTTCTCGTACGTGCCGGTGGTGCACGTGATCTCGCTCGCGATCGCGCTGCGGCTCGTAGCCCGCGAGGTGAAGCTCCCGCGCGCGTACGCGCTGTATGCCGAGGGCTACGGGCCGTGGTTCGTCTTCATGCTGCTGGCGGCGGGCGGCTCGCTGCTTCTGCCCGAGCCGGCGCGGCTCCTCTCGCGGACGTCAGGGCTCCTGATGTCGGGGACGTTCGTGTGGGGCGGCGTGCTGACCTTCGCGTGCTTCCGCTCGGGCCTCGCGCTCTCGCGGCTCCGGGCAGCGCTCGCGCTCGGCATCCACTACTTGGTCGTGACCGCGCTGGTGCTCTCGTTCTTCCTCGCGGCGGGCCAGCTCCTGCCGATCATCCCGCGATGAGGGCGCTCTCGCCCGCCTTCCTCGTGGCGTGCGCGATGGTGCTCGCCGGCCTCGTAGGGGGCATCGCCTTCGAGGTGACGCCGGCGCGGCCGGTCGCGCACCGCGCGGGCTATCGTGTCCTCGAAGGCGACTTTCACACCCACACCGCCTGGAGCGACGGCTCGCTCTCGCCGTTCGGCGTGGTGCGCCAGGCCGAACGGCGAGGCCTCGACGTGGTCGCCGTCACCGAGCACAACACGGCCTGGCCCTCGCGCTTCGCGCGCTGGTACGCGAGCAATACGACCCGTCCGCTCGCCATCACGGGTGAGGAGGTGACCACGGCGCGCTTCCACGTGATCGCCGTCGGCATCGAGCAGACGGTCTCGCCGGACCAGTCGCTCGAGGACGTCGTCGCCGCGATCCACGCGCAGCACGGCGTGGCGATCGCGGCCCATCCGGTCTCGCACTACTGGCCGACGTTGCTGCCGCTGCGGGAGCGCTTCGACGCCGCGGAGGTGATGCATCCCATCGCCTACGCCGATCGCAATGCGGAGTGGCGCTGGGCAGACATGGTTCGCTTCTACGACGAGGCGAAGACGCCCATCGGCGCGATCGGCTCGTCCGACTACCACTGGATGAGCGTGCTCGGCCTGTGCCGCACGCTGGTGTTCGTGACCGAGCCCGTGACGCAGGAGAGCGTGGTCGACGCGATCCGCGAGCACCGCACGGTGACGCTCGATCGCGAAGGCCACGCGTACGGCGACGCGTCGCTGATCGAAGCGCTCCGCGCCGATCCCTACGTCCCGCGCACGAGCGACTATGCGTACCGCGGGGCGGGCGTGTTCGATCGGGTGCTGCGCACGATCGGGTGGCTGGGGCTGGTGGGGGTGGTGCTGCTGCGGGCGAGACGCAGAAGAGCGAGATGACAGTCTCGAGTCTCGTGGGGCCGTTTGTGACCAAGCTGGATCGAAGCGGATCCACATTTCCCGCCGCAACAGGCCGGAATTCCTTCGTGCACGCGCGGCATGGGAAGCGCACAATGTGGGCATGGGCCGTGGTTTGTTTCGATC